>CAYPUS010000014.1:23644-25542 GCA_964413815.1 uncultured Aquabacterium sp.
GACCTCGGTCACCGCGCGAGCCTGCGCCACCAACGCCTGGCTGGCATTGACGACGATGGCCGCCCGCGCATGGCGCCACACGGCCAGATCGACGCGGTGGTTGCCGCAGTAGTCGAAGCCCTTTTCGCCAAAACGCTTGACCAGTTCGGCCGCCTTGTTCGATCCGGAGAGGTTCAGCCGCCCGTCGCTGGCGAGCACGCCATCGAAGATGCCGAGGTGATCGGCCACGGCCTGCGCCAGCCGGTGATCGGACGCGGTGCACAGCCACAAGGCCCGGCCCTGGCGCTTTTGCTCCTTCAGCCAGGCCACGAAGGGCTTGGTGTAAGGCAGCCAGGCGCCATCGAGCTGCACGCGGCTGGCGATCTCGGCCTTCAGGCGGGCCTTGCCACCCAGCAGCCAGAACGGGATCAGCAGCAGATACAGCGGGTTGCGCTTGATCAGCAGAAGGAAGGACTCGAGGAGCAGGTCGCTGTGGATGAGCGAGCCGTCCAGATCCACGCAGACAGGCACTTTGGAGGACATGACGGGTTCTTCAGGCAATGCGGTCACGGTTCCCGGCGCAGCGCCCACACGCACAACCAGCCGATGAAGACGGCCAGCCACAGTGTCAGCAGGCGGCAGATGAGGGTCAGCAAGATGGCCTGCGGCGTGTCGAAGCCATGCGCCACCAGCAAGGCGACCATCACGGCTTCGGTGCTGCCCAGGCCGCCAGGCAGGAAGGACAAGGCGCCAACGATGATGGCGATGGCATAGACGCCCATCGCGCCGGGGACGGACAGGTGTCCGGGCAGGATGACCTCGGCCACCAGCTGCAGGCCGATGGCTTCGGCGCCCCAGGCCACCATGCCGATGCCCAGGCCGGTCAGCAACATGGCAGGCGACAGGAAGGTGCGCGCGCTGACGAACATGTTCACCGCCGACTGCCCCAGCCGCACGATGCGGCCATGGGGCCGGCGCGCCAGCATCGCGGCCACACGGGGCCAGGGCACCAGCGCCACGCAGGCCAGCAGCCCACCCACCAGCGCGACCGCCACCCACAGGAAAAGCCGATAGCGTTCGAGCTCGGCCAGCACCGCCACGGCCAGCAGGATCATCACCAGCAGGTCCAGCAGGCGCTCGACAAAGAAGGCGCCCGAGACCGCGGAAACGGGCACGCCCTTGGGCTGGTAGTAACGGGCCCGCATCATCTCGCCGAGCTTGCCCGGCGAGAGCGTGAAGGCAAAGCCGGCCATGAAGCTCAAGGCCACGAAGCGGCGCGGCAGGATGTGCCCCAGGCTGCGCAGGTACATGTCCCAGCGTGCGATGCGCAAGACATAGTTGAGCAGGGACAGCAGCGTGGCCCAGACCACCGCATGCCAGCCATGCAGCACGGGGGCCAGG
Organism: uncultured Aquabacterium sp.; assembly: GCA_964413815.1. GTDB lineage: Bacteria > Pseudomonadota > Gammaproteobacteria > Burkholderiales > Burkholderiaceae_C > Aquabacterium. The sequence continues at coordinate 25,025 of CAYPUS010000014.1, forward strand.
TCGATCTGCTGGATGTCGCGCCAGAAGCCCAGCACGCACCACAGCGCGAACAAGCCCACGACGCCATAGACGACGACGCGGCGCCAGCGAGGTACGGCTGGGGGCACGGCTGTGGATGCTTGCGCGGGCGACGTCATCCAGGGATTATCGGCGCAAGGCTTTCATGGCCCGGCTCAGAAGACATCGGCGCCCCTCAAGCCAGGGGCGAGGGAATCCTTAGGTGCCAGCAGCGGCTGCATGCCGGGCAAAGGCCACTCGATGCCGATGTCAGGGTCGTTCCAGACGATGCTGCGCTCGCAGTCCTTGGCGTACACGTCCGTGGTCTTGTAGAGAAAGTGCGTGTCGTCAACCAGCGTGAGAAAGCCGTGAGCGAAACCCTCGGGGATCCACAACTGGCGCTTGTTGTCGGCACTGAGTTCGACGCCCACCCACTGACCGAAGGTCGGCGAGCCCTTGCGGATGTCCACTGCCACGTCGAAGGCGGCGCCCTGGGTCGCGCGCACCAGCTTGCCTTGCGG
>CAYPUS010000015.1:0-6705 GCA_964413815.1 uncultured Aquabacterium sp.
TCGACAGCTGCACGGGGCTCAGGCTGATCTTGCCGCCATCGGCCTGCGGCCAAATAAAGCGGCCCTTCTCCAGGCGCTTGCTCAGCAGGCACAGCCCTTGGCCATCCCACCACAGCAGCTTGATGATGTCGCCGCGACGACCTCGGAAGACAAACACATGGCCGCCAAATGGGTCTTGCAGCAGGACCTCTTGCGCCACGGCGGCCAGGCCATCGAAGCCCTTGCGCATGTCGGTGTGGCCAGCGGCCAGCCAGACGCGGGTGCCCGCTGGCAATCCGATCATGGCAGTGAGCGCAGCACTTGCAGGATGCTGCGCAGATCCTGCATGGCGAAGCCAGATGGCAGGCGCAAGGTGGCGCCATGGACGCTCAGCTCAATGGGCTGAGTCTGAGCTGCCTGTGCAGGCGGTGCGTCAGGCTCAATCGTCACGGGCAATAGCACCGGCGCGCGGGACAACGGCGCAGGTCCCGGCTGCAACCACTTGCGAATCACGTTGGCGTTGATGCCATGGCTCAGTGCAACCGCCGACACCGATGCGCCTGGCATCAGGCATTGCGCCGCCACCTCGGCCTTGAACTGCCTGCTGTACGTGCGCCGCTTGCGCACACCGATAACGCCTGTCTTGGCGTCAGGCTCTTGCTTTGCGATCGCGTCCACCATCTTCTTCATAGCGGACGCGATCTTCACGTCGGCTTGGCAGCTTGGCTAGAGGGTGGTCGTCGGACGCTTACTCAGCGCGCGGGAGTGAGGCTGGTAATCTGCTTGATCGCCTTGATCTTCTGCCTCGTGAACGTGAGGTCTTCGCGGAATGAAAACACCTTTGATGCTGATGGGGCTGGTCGGGCTGTTTGTGTTTGCAATGGCCTATACCGCGGTCAATGCTTTCGCCGTCTGGCACGCGATTCGGCGTGGCCCCGCTGCCTTTCGCCATGTCTCTTTTTCCTTGAGGCGCTTTTCCCGAACGCAACTGTTGGCGCTGTCAATGACCGGTTGATGGCGATCAGCGTGAGTTGGGCTCGAAGCAATGACGGGCCGCGCCCGCTGCCAAGCAGACACCACGGTCCTTCGGGCCTTGAGACGCGGAGTGCTCCACTCGGCCGCAGAGCGCACATCGGCGGACGGCCCTCAGGGCACCGTGAGCGCGAGCCCAAAAGCTGGTCGTCTCCCCCATTGACATCATTGATGCCTGCCTGCCCGGTGGCAGGCCGAACCGTTGCTCCGCGAACTGGCGGCTGCGGCATAGGCCCGCCTCGCCTCAGGCCGCCTGCCGCACCTGGTTGCGGCCATTGGCCTTGGCTGCGTAGAGGGCCGCGTCGGCGCGGCTGAAAAGTTCGGGCAGCGGGGCTTGGTGGCCCGCCCGCAGTGCCGCCAGCCCGAAGCTGGCGCTCAGCTTCAGCATGCTGCCATCGGGCAGGCCCAGCGGCTGCTGTTGCATGGCCTGGCGCAGGCGCTCGGCCAGGACCAGGGCCGCCTCGTCGTCGCAATCGGGCAGCAGCGCGATGAACTCCTCGCCGCCATAGCGGGCCAGCAGATCGCTGCTGCGCAGATGGACCTGCGCGAGTTGCGCCACATGCCGCAGCACCTGGTCGCCGGTCTCGTGACCATGCTGATCGTTGATGCCCTTGAAATGGTCCAGATCGAACAGCAGCAGCGCCAGCGGCCAACGGTGGCGTTCGGCCTGGGCCAGCAGGGTCGGCGCCAGCTCGTCGAAGGCGCGGCGGTTCATCAGCCCGGTCAGATGGTCACGGTGGCTGAGCTGGCGCAGCTCGGTGATCAGGGTCTCGCGCTCGGCCTCCAGCTCCTGGGTGCGTTGCAGGCTGGCCTGCAATGCCAGCACCGCGGCCTGCAGCTCGCCGATCTCGTCGCCGCGTTGGACTGCGGGCAGCCGCTGGTCCAGCCGGCCGCGCATCAGCCCCACCATGTGCCGGGTGCTGCGCAGCAGTGGCGACAGCACGCGGCGGCGCAGGGTAATGAACACGCCCATCTCCAGCGCCAGGATGCAGCAGCCGATCAGCGCGTTGACGCGCAGCCGCTCCTCGGCGGCCGCTACCTCCACCAAGGCCTGCTCGCGGCCGACCTCGTGCAGCGTGTCGCGCAGCGCGACGATGCTGCGCATCGCCGGCACATAGCGGGCGACGAACTGGGCCGAGTCCATGCCATAGGGCTGGCCGGCCAGGCCGCGGGCGGTGAGCCCGGCGATGAAGGGCAGGCTCTGGCCGAAATAGCGGTCCTGCTGGGCCTGCAGCGCGGCGTCGATGCGTGGATCGGACAGGCTGGTGCGCGCCTTCACGTCGAGCAAGGTCTTGAGCTGCTCGATGCGGCCGAGCAGGCGGGGGATGCCGTCGCGCTCTTGCGGGCCGAGCGGCGCGCCGCTGGCCAGCGGCGCGGTGAATTGCGAGCCCAGGCGGCCGGCCTGCTCGCGCAGTTCTGCCGCGTAGCGCGCGCCGACCAGCGGCAGCGACAGGCTGGGGTGGATGCGCTCGGCGCTGGCCGACAGCAGGGTGACCGCCTCCAACACCGTGTCGACGACCTCGAACATCTGGTCGATGACCTGCCGCGTGCTGCGTTTGTCGACGGCCGCGCGCTCGGCCTTCGGCAGCGCCGCCACCCGTTCGAGCTCCTGCCGGGCGGCCTGCATCTGCGCGCGCGCCCGCTCCAGCACCGGCAGGGCGGTCAGCAGCTCGGCCTCCGAGCGCCCGTGCAGTCGTGTCAGCGCAGCGTCGAAGGCCGCATCGGTCGCCTGCTGGAACTGCGTCAGGCGCTGGCGCAGCGCGTCCGAGGGCGGGTCGTTGAGGACCGGGATGGCCGGGCCGCGCTCGGCCGAGGCGCGTTCGGCGACCTGCATGGCCGCATAGGCCAGCTCCATCGCCTCCAGACCGGATTCAGCACGGCGCACGCCCTGCCAGTCGGTCCACATGGTGCGCACGAGCATCAAGGAGACCAGACCGAGCAGCAGCACGGTGGTGGAAAGGAAAAGACGGCTCAGGCGCATGGTGCCGCCTATTGTCCCCTCTGCCGACGTGCCTATTCGGGCGCATACCGACTATTCTTGCCGCCTTGCGCACGTTTCACACCGGTCTCCTGCCATCGGCGGCCTTGGGGCGTGAGTGGGCGGCCTTTCGGAGGCGCGTCGTCAGATGCCGCTGCCAGCACCTGGGGTTATCCCTTATCTCAAGTCGCGCCCAGGTGCGCCGATGGAACCCATCACGAGGCCTGTGCGAAGGCCTCGTTCCATCTGGCAGGAACCGGTGAGGGAGGTCGATGTCCACAGTTGTTGCGCGCTTTCATCAAGCGTTCATTCCCGAGGGGATTCAGCACGACGACGTGCAGTACCACAAGGCCAAGAACCTGCTGGGCTTGCTCTTCGCCGCCGTGGGGGCTGTGCCGCCCTTCGCTGCCCTGTACGTCATGCTGGGCCACACGGGCGCCGCCTGGGCCATCGGGCTGACGCTGCCCGCCATGGCCCTGTGCGTGGTCTCCATGCGGGTGCTGGGCAGCCTGTGGCTGGCGCAGTACGGGGCCATGTTCAGCTTGTTCGCGCTGTTCTGCTATCTGATCTGGAGCATGGGGGGCAACCCCGTCACCTCGGTCAACGCCTGGTTTGCCTCGGTTCCGCTGGTCGCCACCTTCATGCTGGGGCTGCGTCAAGGTCTGCTGTGGCTGGGCATGTCGATCCTGGCGCTGACCGGCTTTGCCGCGGCGGACGCGTTCGGGCTGGGCCACTTCCCGGCCAACCCGGTGAACGATCCGCGCCTGCTGGACATCATCAGCAACATCGGCCTCATTCCCTTTGTTGCCGGCCTGGCGCTGTACTTCCAGTTCACCAAGGACCAGAGCGACGCCATCCGCCGCAGCCAGGTCAGCACCATCGAGCAGCTGATGGCCGAGGTCACCCGCCTGAGCGTTCAGGTGCAGGGGCAGGTCGAGCACATGGTCGGCGCGCTCGACGAGCAAAGCCGCGATGCCCATGTGCTGCGGGATGCCTCGGCCGCGAACGAGGCGCTGGTCATGCGCCTGCAGGAGACCTCGACCCATCTGGTCGAGGAGGCTGAGCGCGCCCACCGCAATGCCGAGCAGGGTGCCGATGTGGTGGGCGCGGCCATCACCACCACCGAGGCGCTGGCCACCTCCATCGGTCAGGCCGATGCCCTGGTGAGGGCGCTGCACGCCCGCTCGCAGGACATCTCGTCGGTGGTCGACAAGATCAAGGGCCTGGCCTTCCAGACCAACATCCTGGCCCTCAATGCCACCATCGAGGCGGCCCACGCGGGCGCGCAGGGCAAGGGCTTTGCCGTGGTTGCCGACAACGTGCGCCGCCTGGCGGGTGAAGCCGGCGAGGCCGCCAGCGAGATCAGCCGCGAACTCGGCGTGGTGCTGGACAACATCGGCCAGACCGCGCAGTTGCTCGACAGCAGTCAGCAACAGGCCGCCAGCGGACGCAGCAGCGCCGCCATGGCCAAGGAGGCGCTGGGGGTCATCCAGTCCTCGGTGCTGTCCGTGCATGCGGCGATGGCCGCACTGCAGGATGTCAGCGCGCGCCAGTCTCAGCAGAACCTCGCGCTCAAGTCCGTGGCGGGGCGTCTGGAGCACGGCATCGAGCAGGTGGCGCAAGGCTCCGGCACCATCAATCGGGCCATGAGCCAGCTGACCGAGCGCCTGCATCACGTCGCCAATTGAGCACCTTCACCGCTTGTGAGCCCGTTGCGCACGACGCTCGGCGCCACACCAAACCACCGCTTGTAAGCCTGCGAGAAGCTGGACAGATCGCTGAAGCCCATGCGCTCGGCGATCTCGGTGAGCGACAGCGTTGCATCCGCCAGCAACTGATTGGCCTGGTGGCCGCGCACCTCGGCCAGCAGCATCCTGTAGGAGATGCCCTCCTCTTGAAGCCGGCGCTTGAGCGTCCGGTCGCTGAGGCCCATCGCGCGCGCAGCCTGAGGCAGATCGGGCGTCATGTTGAGCGGGACACCTGCCAGGTATTGGCGCAGGTATTCGCTGGTGCCCAGACGGGCACGGCGCCGCTCCATCAGCTCTTCGCAGGCCCGCTCGCACATGGCCACCGTGACAGGATTGGCCTGCGGCAGCCGCAGGCCGAGCAGCTTGCAATCAGAAGACAGACTGTTGCTGCTGGCGCCAAGTTCTGCGCGGACCGTCCCCATGCGCAGAAGGCCATCGATCCAGCCAGGATCGCGTTCCACGGTGTGCTGCACGGTGAACCGGGACAAGGCGAATTCCGTCCCCATCACCTCTTTCATCAGGCGGGAGGCGGCCGCCATGTCGCGCTCGACCAGAAAACGCTGAATGGCCGGCTCGACGTCAGGGGCCTCGAAGGTCAGCGTGTACATCTCGCCGTCCAGACCGCCCGATATGCGGCAGAACGCAAACGTCAGGGGAAGGAACCGCAAGGCCAGCGCCATGGCATCGCCTGCGGTCGCGCTGCTCACCACGCCCAGGCCCCAAAGCCCATAGGACGCAAAGTTGTAGCGCATGCCCACTTCCAGCCCCAGGCCAGCTTGCCGGCATGCCCGGATGAGGTTGCCCACCACGCACAGCTCCTGGCTGGCATCGAGTTCGATGGCCGGGTCAGCCAGATCGGCTTCTTTCAGGTGGGAGCCGGACAGGATCCTGGCTGCACTCAGTCCCCGCTCCTGGCCGAACTCGGCCAAGAGCCGCACGCTCGCGGAACTGCGCTTGAAATCCCAGTAGTTCATCAACGGGTCCAGGAAGGGTGAATACCGATGTGTTTGGCCCAAATCATAAAGCCTTTGACCTCAGTCAACATTCTCAGTGCCGGCGGTTTTGCGCATGATTCGCCCTCATCGAACAGCCCTTCGTCGAGGAATCAAACCATGCAGCGCAACGGCTCCGCGGGCAGCGCCGCCCGCCACACCATCATCATCGGCTCCGGCTTCGCGGGCATCGGGATGGCCATCGCGTTGAAGAAGGCGGGCCTGGACAATTTCCTCATCCTGGAAAAGCAAAGCGATGTCGGGGGCGTGTGGCGGGACAACACCTATCCAGGCGCCGCCTGCGATGTGCCCTCGCACCTGTATTCGTTTTCCTTCGAACCCAATCCGAACTGGTCCAGGGTGTTCGCCCCCCAGGCCGAGATCCATCAATACCTGAGGCACTGCGCCGAGAAATACGGCCTGCTGCCCTTCGTCCGCTTTGGCCGGGAAGTGGCGCACGTCCGCTACAACGAAGCGCTCGCCCTGTGGACCGTGTCCTTGACCAACGGCGAGGTGTTGCAGGCCCGGTATGTGGTCACGGCCACAGGCCAACTCAGCCGCCCGGTCTATCCCAAGCTGGAGGGCATGGACAGCTTCCAGGGCCATGTCTGTCACTCCGCCAAATGGGACCACAGCTATGACATGACAGGCAAGCGCGTGGCAGTGATCGGCACGGGCGCATCGGCCATCCAGTTCGTGCCCGCGATCGCAGGCCAAGTGAAGGCGATGACGGTGTTTCAACGCTCGGCCGCCTACATCCTGCCGCGTCCCGATGGTCCGTACGCGGGCTGGCGCAAGGCCTTGTTCAGGATGCTGCCCTGGACCATGTCCCTGCACCGGGCGCGCATCTATGCCCAATACGAAAGCCGGGCGATCGCCTTCACCCGCATCAAGGCCTTGATGGACCTGGTGGTGGGTGTGCCCTGCAAGGCCTTGCGCCATCGGCAGGTGCCCGACCCCGAGCTGCGGGCGCAGC
>CAYPUS010000015.1:6715-14457 GCA_964413815.1 uncultured Aquabacterium sp.
GCGCAGCTGACGCCCGACTACCCCATCGGGTGCAAGCGCATCTTGCTGTCCAATGAGTACCTGGCCACCATGGCCCGCCCGAACGTGAAACTGGTGACCCAGGGCATCCGCCGCATCACGGCCAATGGCGTCGAGACGGTGGATGGTCTGCACCATCCCGTTGACGCCATCGTCTATGGCACCGGCTTCGCGGCCACCGAGTTCCTGGCGCCCATGACGATCACGGGGCGCGATGGCCAAGATCTCAATGATGCGTGGCGCAAGGGCGCACAAGCCTACCTGGGCATGACGGTGCCGGGCTTCCCCAACTTCTTCATGCTCTACGGCCCCAACACCAACCTCGGTCACAGCTCCATCATCTACATGCTGGAAAGCCAGATCGCGCATGTCGTGAAGTGCATCCAGGCCGCGCACAAGGCGGGTGCCAGCGCGGTGGAGGTCGACGCACAGCGCTACGCCAGCTTCAACGGGACCGTGCAAGCGCGCCTGAAGGCCACGGTGTGGCAAGGCTGCAAGAGCTGGTATGTGGATGCCAACGGGCACAACAGCACCAACTGGCCAGGCTTCACCTTCGGCTACCGCTGGCTCACGCGTTATTCATCGCTCAGCGCCTACAACTTCACCGAGCCTCACCGTGGTGACGGCCGCGTGGTGCGGTATGCCGAGCCAGCCGGGGCACTGGAGTCTGTCAGCGCGGGCATGTTGAGGTCGTTCCTGCGCGTGACCTTCAAGGCCCTCATCCGCCCGCCCGTGGGTGTGGGCGCGCAACGTTTCATTGTGAGCGCCTTGGCTCGCCTGATGCCCGGCGATGGCCGTGTGCGGATTGCGCGCGATGAGGTCGATGGCATGCACGCAGAAGTGATCTTGCCGCGGCAGGCTGAGCAAGAAGGCACCACGGTTCTCTACCTGCATGGTGGCGGCTTCTGTGTGGGCAGCGCCCGAACCCACCGCGCCCTGACGACACGTCTGGCGGCCGCCGGCATGAGGGTCTGGGTGCCGCAGTACCGGCTGGCACCCGAGCATCCCCAGCCTGCCGCACTCGAAGACGCCTTGAGCTGCTACCGTCACTTGCTCCAACACGGTGTGGCCCCCCATCAGATCGTGGTCTGTGGTGATTCAGCCGGCGGTGGCCTGGCTTTGAGCCTGGCCTTGAAGCTGCGTGACGCGGGCGAACCGCTGCCCGCCGGGCTGATGCTGCTGTCGCCCTTCCTCGACACGACCTTGTCGGGCGAGACCATCCAATCCGCTTCGGCACGCGACCCCATGCTGGATGTCGCCTGGCTGAAGCAGGCCGTGCGCTGGTATGCGCCTCAGAAGGGGCAGCATCTTTTGGATGCCGATCTGCAAGGTCTGCCGCCCATGCTGATTCAAGTGGGCGACCAGGAGGTGCTGCAATCCGACGCGACCCGTTTGAGTGCGCTGGCCGCGCGCTGCGGTGTGCCCTGCCAGCTGGAGGTCTACGCAGGCCGCTGGCATGTGTTCCAGCTTCAGGCGGCCTTCCTGGCATCGGCTGCGAATGCCGTCAGCCGCCTGGCCACGTTCGCTGCGCAGCGAACGCAAGGGCAAGCGTCCAGCCCCACCTGGCATGAGGTCGATGGCGATCCCATCGTCAAGGCCATGGCGCTCTGATCTCTCACGCCCGTATCCAAACTTCGAAAGCCCAACGTGAACTCTCGCCGCTACCCAGACACCTCGCACGTGCGCGTGCGCTCCATCAAATCCACCTTCATGGCGGAGGGCGCGCTGTGCGCGGCCACGCTCCATGTGCCTCAGGACATGGCGCCCGATGAGCAACTGCCTGCCATCCTCATGGTGGGCGGCTGGGGCAGCATCCAGATGGCCTTGACCTCGTCGTTCAGCCACAGCTTTGTCGAAGCCGGCTACGCGGTGATGGAGTTCGATTACCCGGGGTGGGGCGACAGCGGCGGCTTCCCGCGCCAAGGCATCGACCCCTGGCGCCGCACGCGCGTGGCCGACACGGCGCTGGCGCACCTGAAGTCACAGCAACTGGTGCTGGCCCATGAGATCACGCTGTGGGGCACCTCGTTCGGTGGCGGGCATGTGGTCGATCTGGCCTCGCAGCATCCAGAGGTGAAGGCCGCGATCATCCAGGTGCCGATGCTCGACGGCCTGGCCGCGATGTTCGCCACGCCGATCGGGCGTCTGTCGAAGATGGTCGCGCTGGGTATCCTCGATCTGATCAAGCCGGGCGCCCCCATTTGCGTGCCGACCCTGGCGCGCGAGGGCGAGTTCTCCACCATGAACCGCGACGGTGGCTGGGAAGCCATGGAGGCCGCGTTGGCGACCTACCCGGACCACAAGTACGACAACCGCGTGGCCGCCCGCTCCGTGCTGCCGCTGCCGCTGTACCGCCCCTGGCAGCGTCTGAAGGACGTCAAGATTCCGATGCTGATGATCGGTGCCACGGGCGACACGGTGGCGCCCTTTGTGTCGGACAAAGTCAAGCGCGTGGGCAACCCGAATGTGGAAGTGATCGAGGTCGATGCCAACCACTTCGACCCCTACTTTGAGCCGCTGTTCCCCGAGATGCTCGCGCATCAGCTCAAGTTCCTGCGCCGATTTGATCCGCGGGTCGCTCAGACGCCGGCGCACGAGCTGAAAGTGCTGCGCGGATGAGCCGGTGATACGGGGCCAGGCGGCCCCAACAAGGGGACCACAGCAAGCGGCCCCTCTCAGGCAAAGCGGCCAGAGAGGGGCCGCTTTGCGTTCAGGACGAAGCCATCGCTGGCGAGCGCAGTGCGGCAACAGGCGCCGCAACGGGGGCGCCTGCATTGAGCCGCAGTTGCAGCCGGTCGCTGCGGCTGACGCAGACCGGTCGTGCGCCATCCAGACCCATCGCACGCAGTCGCTCCGCCATGGGATGACGAGAGCTCGCAGAGACCTTGAGTTGCAGGCTGCCGCCCGTCGAGATGGTGGCGCCGCCACGTGTATTGACCAGGGTGCGCAGCATCTGTCCATCCAGCCGCGAGTACAGTGCCAGGTCGAGCAAAGGCCCATGGACACCGGGGCCAAAGCGGCCTTCCAGGGTGACCAGGTCTGATTGGTCCTGCGGGTCGGTGACGGTGCCGCGGAAGTGCTTGCCGTCCAGGGCAAAGCCGATCGGAGTGACGAACTTCGGATAGCCCCAGATCTCCCGGCCGGCGGCGCAGGCTGCGTCCGTTGTCACAGGCAGGTCCACGACGTGCAGTCCCAGAGAGTTTCTGTCCAGCGGGCCCAGCAGCGACCACAGCGGCCGGCGTGGCACATGGGTGCCCTGAGGCGCCACGGCGACGGCCACCCCGACTTCGTTGTAGGCGGCAATCGCCGTGTGGCGGTATTCATAAAAGGCCACGCCGACCAGTGTCTGGCCACCCACCACGGGCACCACTGTCAAGTCCGGGTCACGCACCACGGCCGCAGCCTTGTCGACATCGACGCGGAACAGTGCCATCACCACCGAGCAGTCGTAGTAGAGAATGGGCAGATCCACGTCGCCGCAACTGGTTGTCGTGCGGGTCAAGGGGTACTGAAAAAAGACGTCCTGGTCCCAGTCAGGGTGTTGCATGGTCAAACTCCGGCAAAGTGGTGGTCGTCAAGCAACTGGCGCTGCCAGTCTTCGATGAGCGAGAGGCGGTTGATCTGGTTCGTCCCCTCGAAGATCCGCGTGAGCCGGACATCCCTGAGGATCCGCTCGATGCGGGCATGGTGCGCGGCGCCATGGTCGCCCAGCAGATCGAGCGCCATCTCGCAGACCTTCTGGGCCCGGTCGGTCGCGTGGAACTTGCAGGCCGAAGCCGTCAGTTGGCGCGGACGCCAGGCATGGCGTGCTTCCTGCCACACCATGGCGCGGATGGCACGCGTCTCGGCCACCATCTGGGCGAGCTGCAGTTGCACTTCCTGATAGTGGATGAGCGGCTTGCCGCCCAGCTTGTAGCTGCGCGCAAAGACCACGGCCAATTCGGTGGCGGCGCGGGCAAAGCCCACCCCCATCGATGCCACCGGCATGCGCGAGGCATTGAGCGTCGCGCGGTTGAGCGCCCAGCCCTGGCGCAAGCCGCCGACGACGCGGTCGTGCGGCACGAACACATCCGTCAGCTCCAGCTCGGCGGCTCCCGACGCACGCATGCCCATCTTCAACTCGGTGCGCGCGACCTTGAAGCCGCTTTGCGCCGTGTCGACATGAAAGCAGGTCCAGGAAGCCATGCCTTCGCCTTGCAATGCGGCAAAGACGGTGGCCGACTTGGCGAGGTCTCCGCCACTGATGAAGCACTTGCGGCCATTGAGCAGCCAGCCGCCGTCTACAGGTTTGGCCACCACGCCGGGCCGATACTGCGAGGCACCATGACCGTCTTCGGCGTCAGACCCCGCGCCGGGCTCGGTGATGGCAAAAGCCATGAGATGGGGCTCGCCCGCCTGACAGGCCTGGTAAACGGGCCGCAGCAAGCGCCAGATCAAGGCCAGGTCGCCCGACAGCAGCAGCGGCATCGTGCCCAGATGGTGGGCCGACAACAGCAGCATGAGCCCCCCGCAGGCGCGCGAGAACTCCTCCACGACGAGGCAACACTGCCAGACCAGCGGATGGGTCAGCGAGGTCCAGGATGCAGCCCCGATGGGCGGAGGCAGGAAGTAGCTCAACCAGCCTTCCTGGCCGGCACGCCGCAGCAGGTCCAGCACTTCGGGGTGGGCTTGTCCGGGGGGCAGGTGCGCGGCAAGATCCATGCGCGCCGACAGTGGTGTGATGTGCTGTTCGGCAAACTGCCTGGCTCGGCGTCGTACTTTGCGCAGCGGTGCTGGCAGCTTGGCCGTGTCAAGCTCCCACAGGTCGGTTTGGGGGTAGGTCGTGAAGCACCGGCCCAGCCAGGGCAGTGCGTCGAATTGCCACCGCGGCGACAAAGGGTCATGCAGTGGAACGTGCCCTTCCAGGCTCTGGGTGTGCGTGCTCACGCTTGGCTCCGTTGAAGTCCGCTGAGCAGGAGGGGCAGGGCAGCGACGCCACCCGCCATCAAGCGCAGCATGTGTTGTTCGCGAACGAGTTTTTCCGGTCCGGCATCGCGCATGTAGCCCACGCCACCGTGCACCTGGATCACCTGGTGGCTGGCGTGGATGAGCGCATCGCTGGTGACCTTGCGTGTCGCTGCGATGTCGCTCAGCGCGATATCGTCCAGCGGCCGGTCCAATGCGGCAAGCAGGCCTTGCAACTGGTGCTGGGTGGTGGCGATGTCGCACAGCATCTCTTGAACGGCGGGGTGTCGTTCGATGACGTTGCCGCCCTGGCGGCGGATGCCCGCAAACTCGCGCGCCAGCGCTGCGCCGCGGTCCTGCACACCCAGACCCATGGCCATCGCGGCCATGAACTCCATCTTCAGGACGGCGCTCATCATCTGACGCGATGCATCGGCATCGAGGTTCGAGCGCCACAGGACGTCGGGGTGCATGGCGTCGCCTTGGATCGCTGCCGCTGAGCAAACAGCCCCGATGTCGAGTTCGCCCAGCCCGTGCGGATGCGCGTCGCGCTGGACCACCAGGGACGTGCGTGACTGCACGCACCATTGCACCAGGCCGTCGTGCCAGCAAGGCCACAGCAGGCCTTGCCAAGCCGGAGAGGCCCAGATCTGGCTCGCATGGGTGCGATCCAGCCAGTCGTCCAGCATGCGCGCATCGTCAGGCGACATGGGCCTTTGGGCCAGCCAGGCCCCCAGGCTTTCGCGCGCCAGGCCGTAGTGACCGGTGGCCGCAAAGGCCAGCTTGTCAATGGGGATCAAGGCGGTGACCTCGGGCGCCGAACCGCAGGTTGTCAGCACCCACTGGGCCAGGGCGCGGCGATGTGCCGCCAGCGCCACCGCGGCATTGCCTCGCGCCAGTGCCCGAAGGATGCCCAGGCTGAGCCTGACCGTGTAGGGGTCTCCCAGATCGCTCCACAAACCGGCCGTGTCTTCGTGCGGCACATCGGGAAACAGGCCCAGTTCTTCCACGCAGCCCATCAATTGATGGAAGGTCGGCGCATCCATCATGCGCTCCCAGGGCATCGCACGGGGCTGGATATCGTGCGTGGACAAGCGCTCCACCTCGTCAAGAATCAGGGTGACGTCGCTGGCGTCAAGTGGCATCGTGAAACCTCGGTTCTGAACAGCAATGGCCGCTCGGCACCGCAGGTGGTCGAATCGGCCAGCGCGGATGGTGCGTGAGGCCGGGTGTTTTTCCAATGTTCGATCAGGTCGATTTATTTATGTTTTGGGCCAATTGGTGGGTGAACGATGGCCGAGGGTCAACGTTCCACATTGCGTGAGCTGATCGTCCCATTCGGATCCACAGGGTACGTCCTTCGCTTCGATATACGCACACCAGAGTTGGTCCTCGTGATCGGCGTACGGACTGCGAGCCCCACATCGCGGCGCACCTCGCTTACCGCTTCTCCCGCTGCGGCGCCACTTTCCGATCCAGGCGCTGGCGATCCAGCAGGCCAGAAGCCGCTGACTTGAGCAGCTTTCGAAAGGTCGGGCACTCGGCATGACTAGGGGCCGGGCATGCGGCCGCGTGGCGCAAGCCCCGGCTGACGGCCCTGAGGTGCTTGATCGTCGCGTCGATCTCATCGGCCTTGGCGGCCAGCAAGCCTCGATCGATGTTGACGCCGCCGCCGGGCGACAGCATCGTGCGGACTTCGTCGAGGGACAAGCCCGCCGCTTGCCCCAAGGCGATCAGGGCCAGTTGATCCAGCACGGTGGGCGCAAACTGACGCCGCGAACCTTGCGGGGCCGTGGACGCGATCAAGCCCACCTTCTCGTAATAGCGCAGCGTGGACGCAGGCACGCCCGACCGTTTGGCAACTTCTGCGATGTCCATCCAAAAACCTCTTGCCTTGAAGTTGACTTCAACTTCTATAGTGACTTTCATCAAGCCATCAGTCAACCGCAAGAGGTATGCAAATGAAGGACATCCTGCAAGACGCCATTCGCATCGCCGTGATCGGCGTCGGCGCCACAGCCGTCATGGATCTGTGGCTTGCGCTTCTCAAACGTCTGGGAGTGAGCGTCCAGAGCTTCGCCATGATCGGGCGCTGGGTCGGGCACCTGTTTCGCGGCAGGTTGAAGCATGCGGCCATCTCCAAGGCGGAACCCATCGCGGGTGAACTGGCATTGGGTTGGTTGACGCACTATGCCGTTGGCATCGCTTTTGCGGCATTGCTCGCATGGATTGCGGGGCGCGGCTGGATGGCAAGCCCGTCGCTTGCGCCAGCGCTTGCGGTGGGTGCGCTCACGGTGGCCGCTCCCTTGTTGGTCATGCAGCCTTCCATGGGGGCGGGCTTCTTTGCGAGCAAGACGCCTGCGCCTTTGAAGAGCTGCATGCGCAGTCTGGTCAACCACAGTGTGTTTGGGCTGGGGCTTTATCTCAGCGCAGCGCTCATCACATACATCGCAAAGGGGGGTGCAGCATGATCGACAAGAAATACGCGCCGCTGCTGTTTGGACTGATCCTGTCCGGGATGATGTCTTTGCTGGTTTCGGGCATCGCCACCTTCCGTGTGACGGGGCTGGCGGCATCGTTCATCGACAGCTGGCTGCGGGGATGGCTGTCGGCGTGGGTTGTCGCCTTTCCTTGCGTGCTGGTGCTGGCGCCGCTGACGCGGCGGCTGGTGGCGCGGATGACGAGGTGAGTTGAGGCGGGGCAGTGGGCGGATGATCAAGGCGGCCGTGGGGGCTGGCGCTCGGAAGTGGTTGTTAGGGGAATCCGATGGGGTATCAACG
>CAYPUS010000015.1:14467-24003 GCA_964413815.1 uncultured Aquabacterium sp.
GTATCAACGAAATCTGCGCTGAAATCGTTGCTATCGCAACGAAATCCCACCTAGAGTCAATGCCATGACCCGGCTCGTCAAACCCACCCGCGGCGCCAGAGCGCGCCCTGTTCCCCTCGTCGTAGGGGGCGCATTGAAACGCCTGGGCGTCCGGGTCCTCATGGCCCGCAAACTGCGCGGACTGACGCAGGAAGAGCTGGGGCATCTGGCCGATGTCTCCACCTCGACAGTCCGATCTTTGGAGGACGGCGCCGAAGGCGTCGCCATCGGCAACTTGCTCAAGGTGGTACAGGCCTTGGGTCTGTTGTGCCAGATTGAGAAGCTGCTTGATCCGCGTGAAGATCCCGAGACGCTGGCTTATGCAGAGCGGCAGCTGAGGTCACGGTGATGACGGCGATGGTGGTTACGCTCATCTGGGCATGGCTTACGGGCCGAGACGAGAGGGGCAAGTGAGAGCTTTAGGCTGACTGCCGACATCCAGTCTTAGTGATCCGAGACGGCTCCCGCCGGTACCCGTCATTCGACTGCGCGCGGGCTGAGTGACCGCTACACATCCGGGACCTGACGCTCGACAGAATATGTCCCTGCACCTGTGATCACGAACGCGTCCAAGCGGTATACCGAGCAGCATGATTAGGTTGTGTTGGTAGGAGAACGGCCGGTGCTTAGATGTGCCGAGTCAACTTCGGGCTAACACTATCACTATCGCCACGGCTCTTGGCCGTTGGGCATCGGTTCAATCCACAGGAGAGTCATTTCATGAGTTCGATATCCGCCGAGTTGCGTCTGCGTCCGACGCGCATTGGCTTTTTGGTGGATCCGACCGATGCTGTGTCGGTGCGGCTTTGCATGAACGTCTGCGCCTGCCTCTGGGGCGGCGTCTACAACCCGATCATTCCTATCTGCAGCACGATTCCGGATGCATGGGTGTCCGGGCTGTACAGAAACATGACTGGCGAAGATCTTGCCAAGGGCTACGTTCGCTTCTTTGAGCCCGACGTTTTTGTCGAGGCGACTCCTGGCCTCGCCGCGAGATTGGGGATCAACGATGCGGAGTTGGACTTCAGCCAGAAGCGGATCGTCCCGCTATCTGCATTTCTTGAGGCGGCGCCAGAGGGGCGGTCTTGGCCGCCTCTCGGGATGGGCGTCGGCGCGTTGTACAGGGCGCTCTATGAGAAGGAGTTCAAGTTCGTCGCGCGTCAGAACCACCGAGTTGCTCTGTGCAAGCCTTCAAATGACATCGATGCAGCGTTTGTCGATGCCGTGTGTGGCTCGTTTCCCGCGGAAGGATATCTAGCGCACCACGCCAGGGACTATCAGGAAGCTTTCGACCCGATCACGATCAAGGCGACACCCAAGAACTGGGAGAAAGCTCTCCGCGAGAGCTATCGATTCCCGCTCGGCATGGGCCGCCATGGCCTTGAGCGGTTCGGACGTGGGGCCGGCATTGGCGGTCCGACGCTATTCATTGCAGATCCGTCCAGCATCCTGGATCTCATCGATCTCTGGAATCTTCGACTTTTCCAGCCCAACGTCGTCCCCATCAACTCGAGGTGGCTTGCTGCGTTTGCGCCGTTCGTGGGCGAGTTCATCACGGCGAACTTTCGCCCGCTGCCGGGCAACCCCAACGGCGTCATGCTACGGACAACTGTCGAGTTTGCCAGGTCCATTGGTGAAGCGCGCGCTGATGCCATGAGGGAAGAGGCAAAGCTTTCTATGTTGCCAACGGGATCGTGGTCGTACAAGCTTTGGTACCAGCGGATTTGGGAAGAGGACTTGAGCGACGCTGTGCTCAGGCCCACACGCGCCCGCATCACCGCACGAAGTGAGTCCCTTGACTTGGCCATCACCGAGACCGAGCGGGAGCGCAGTGTGCGATTTCGTGGACTGTCGCCTGACTTTGCTCCGGAGTTCAGATCCAACTCTGCTGGATGGGTGAATGTGCTCCAGTTCAAGTCGTATGGGGCGAACTCTGAATTGGCATTGAGTCTTCCAACCGACTTTCAGCCGGTCCGGACGTACAAGCTGCGAACCGGTGGGATCGTCCTCTCATCCCGCGAGGGCTGGGTGCTTCCACAGCGCTACAGGGACCACACGGAGTTCTTCACTCTTTGTACCGGGCGGGAGGCGATCACGGACTGGCTCAAGCAGCATGGGATCACCGCGGACATCTCGAAGGCCGGGCGCGTGGCGGAACAGGTGATTGGTGCCTTGAAAGGGCTGCATGGCGGCCGTCTTCTGGCGCACCGCGACACCATCCAATTGTTGGAGCGAATGGCCAAGAGCGTCCGGCGGTATCTCGACGGAACGGTCGAGGAGTATCAAGATCGCACGGCCGCTGCCACAGCCTGGACGGCCTTGATCGCGAAGAGGTCCAAGGAGGTCTGGTCGCAGAACCTGTCTCTCGACGACTTCGTTGAACGGAACATCCTCAAGCTGGGTTTAGGCATCCAATGCAGTCATTGTTCCAACGCGAACTGGTACAGCATCTCCGAACTGAACGAGTCCGTGGTTTGCGACAGGTGCCGCAAGAGCTACCTGTTTCCGCAGGGAAGCATCGGCTTCACGAAGTCGCCGTGGAAGTTCCGTGTCGTCGGGCCCTTCAGTGTTCCGGACTATGCGGACGGCGCGTACGCCACGGTCCTCACGCTGCGCGTGTTCTCGCAGTCATTGACGGGCATGCACGCCACGGTTGTCTACACGCCAGGGCTGGACTTGGCAGTGGAAGGCGAACCTCCGATGGAGGTCGACTTTGCGCTCTGGTACAGCGGCGAGTCGATGGGACTCGATGAGAGCGAGGCCATCACCGTCTTCGGCGAGAGCAAGAGCTTCGGCACGAAGTGCTTCCATGAGGAGGATATCGCTCGAATGCGCAGGCTCGCCGAGCGGTTCCCCGGCGCGTTCATCGTGTTCGCTGCGCTCAAGGACGAACTCCACGAGGACGAGAGGAGGGCAATTGCCGAGTTCGCTGCATGGGGACGCGAGCCCATCCATGGCACGGGCAGGCCTCGTGCACCAGTGTTGGTGCTGACGGGGATTGAGCTGTTCGCTCCATGGAAGATCGATGACGCCTGGAAGAGTCTTGGAGGGGTTCGGCAAGAACTCGCTGAAGCAGCGCACGTCCGACTTGAGAACCTGTGGGTGTTGGCGGATGCCACGCAGCAGGCCTATCTGGGGATGAAAGGACACTCCCAGGAACTGATGGAGCAGTGGGAAGCACATCAGGCGGCAACTCAGGCAGCCGTCCGGCCTCCATCCAAGAAGCAGAAGTCGGCCGCGCCGCGGCGAAAGCCAGCGTTGAAGAGGGCTGCGAAAGGGCCTGCGGCAACGGGGAAAGTGGCCGGCAAGCGCCGGCGTGGGACCGGCGACTAGAGTCGGCCTGCGGCAGCGACCAGGATCGCACTCCGTACAGCCGACGATCGCACCGTGCGCGATCGGGAATTCCAGCGACCGCTTGCTGGCTGTCAGCGTGAGTTCGCCCGCAGCGGCCGAAGGGCAGGAGTCGCTGCAAAGCAGCCATCCAGCTATTTACTGCCACACCGAACTTGGACGTCCATTTGCCCGCTCACGTTGCGCTCTCCGCCGCGCAGCGGCAGCGTCACCTTGCACTGAGAAGCGTTCGGCTTAGGGGATTGCCCCCCAATAAGAAAAGAAATAGTCTTTTTAAGTAGCCAAGCCGATATGCGGGATAGCCATGAAGAAGCGCACCGTGAGCCGCGATGAATACAACTTCGATGACCGGATCAAAGAAGCTGCTCGTGGTCGACAAGAAGGGTATTGCGCATCGTGTTCGCCAAAGAAAAAGCTGCCAGGGAACGGTGGCATCGGTCATCACGTCATCCCGGTTCAAACGTTGAACTATACGGATTCAGATGAAGGCGAGCCTGTTTTCCGCAGTGCTGCTGCTTTCATTGGGAGTCTAGGCAATTGCGTGATGGTCTGCGGAGA
Source organism: uncultured Aquabacterium sp. (assembly GCA_964413815.1). Taxonomy (GTDB): domain Bacteria; phylum Pseudomonadota; class Gammaproteobacteria; order Burkholderiales; family Burkholderiaceae_C; genus Aquabacterium. Next base: position 18,416 of record CAYPUS010000015.1, read on the forward strand.
CTGTCACTTTCATTACCATGAGTTTGGCAATACAACCGGCGGGGCTGTTGCTGTGCCCGAGACCTTCCGGCATTCGCATGGCGTGCGGATTGATCTGCACAAGGTCTGGGCCGAAAAAGTAAATACTGTTTGGAGGCTGCTCTATCCCGCAACCAGTGGCAGCACGCGCTCCCTCGCATCTAGTCGTTAGGGTTGCAAGGCCTGAGGCTCATAACCTAGCGCACAACCAACTCCACCCGCCGATTGCGCGCGCGTCCATCTTCGGTCGCGTTGGAATCCAGCGGCGAGAGGCTGGCCACGCCCTTGGCGATCAAGCGCCTGGCTTCGATGCGGTGGTCCTTGATCAGGGCATCGGCCACGGCCTGCGCGCGTTGTTGAGACAGCAGCAGATTGGCATCGAGCTGACCCTGCCCATCGGTGTGTCCCACCACATAGACCTGCAGAGACGGCTGCGACTTGAGAAGCTTGCCCATCTCTTCCAGCTGCACTTTGGAGTTGGGCTGGATCACGGCCTTGCCGGTATCGAAGTACAGGCCATAGAAGGCCACCTTGCCTTCCTTTTGCAGGCCAGACTGGATGTCCGCTGACTTCAGCACGGTCACCTGTCCTGCCTGCATGGCTTTGGGCTCCACCACTTCAATGAAGACAGCGCTGTAGTTGGTGTTGGAGGCGACGGCCTTGCTGGCATACAGCAAGACCCACTTTTCGGCGCCTCCCTGCGTCAGCGTGCCGACCCACATGCGCCCCTCGTCGAAGGTAAGTGCATCGCTCGGGTTGTAGGTGGCACCTGAACCCACCGCAGGAACGGATCCTTTCGACCACACGAGGCCCTTGTCGATTTCAAGGCGGGTCAAAGCGAAGTACTGGTCGTTGCACCCCACCTCGCATGAGAACTTCTTTTTGAACCCTGCTGCGCTCAATGCCTGCTCATGGTTGCGAAAAAGCTCAAGCGGGCCTTTGCCAACCGGCGACAAATAGACAGCGCGCGTGCGCTTGCCTTCTACCGTGACCACGTTCCGGAAGGGCTTGCCCTGCACATCCATGTTGATGGCGGCGGACGCGGGAAACTGCGCAGCCTCCCAGGCCTCGGCCTTGTAGCCGATCAAGGTGGATCCGTTGAAGCGTTTGATGATCGCCGGATCGGCCGACCCGGGGACGTCTTTTGGAAACTCTCCCGCATGCGCTGCGTGAAGAGGAAGTGCCATCGCCGATGCGGCGATGAACCATGCCCGCGCGCTTTGAATCACCTTGTGCAACATGTTTGCCCCTTGTTTGGTATGGGGCGAGATTCTGCCAGCATGCCATGGCGGGAACATTCTCAGAACCAGAACCGCTTCACCCGTTCCGGCACCCTGAACACCACCTCGAACGGCACATCGTAGGCATGCCCGCTCGCCTCCAGCCGGCTCATCGGAATGGTCACCAGTTGCTCGGCCGGTGAGCCGCAGTCGCCCGGGCAGAAGTCGATCGCGTCGAACACCGTGTACTGCGGCGACATCGACACCTTCACATAGCCTGAGCCGCCGACCAGCGGTACGCGCTCGAGCCACACATTGGCCTGAGAGATCTTGCGGTAGTCATCGCCCGCGGCGCTGCTGCCGATGCCACCGGCGATGTGGCCGGCCACTGACAAGGGGTTACTGTAGTTGATGGGGCGGTTGTTGAGTTCGTCGTCGCTGAGGAAGTTCGACAGCGACATCATCGTCGGCGTGTCGTCGCGCAGCGGGCCGGGTGCCATGTGCAGGCGATTGCCGACCATGTCGATCACCTCGTCGACGTCGCTGGTGGTGTCGCCGGAATCGCGGAATGAGCTGACCAGGTAGCTCGACGCGTTGTCGAACACCACGGGGTCCAGGCTGTCGCCCGGGCTGCGGTCGAGGAAGCGCTCGTACAGCCCTTCAACCTCGCTGCCGTAGGTGGCCAAGCCTTCGGCGGCCATGTAGGTGTTCCGTATCCACCACTCGGCGTCGTCGGCCTCCTTCGTCGTCGCGTAGGGCGTGCAGAAGTCGGGGTCGTCGCAGGCGCGGCGGATCACGGGCGCGGGCGCTTGGCGCTGTTGCAGCACGTGGGCGAGTTCGTGGGCCAGCAGCCGGCGGCCCTGGCCTGAGTGCGGCTGGAAGCGGCCGGCGGCGAAGGCGACGTGCGAGCCGAGCGTGAAGGCGCTGGCGTGCAGGGTGCGGGCCATGTCTGCGGCGGCGGCATCGCGGTGGATGCGCACGTCAGAGAAATCGCTGCCGAAGCGGCGGGCCATGTCGGCGCCGATGGCGGCGGGCAGGGGCTCTCCGGCGCCGGACAGCGGTGAGTGGGGCTGGGGTGCAGCGCTGGCGCGGGGCCCTGCGGCCGCAGCGGGAATGGTGGCCGTGCTCGGTGCTGCGCTCGCACCGGCCGCAGAGGTGTGGTCCAGCGCCGCGGCGGCGGCGTGGTCGGCCTGGCGCTCAAGCGGGTCGTGGGCCGCGCCGACTTTGAAGGCGGAAATGGAGGCGGCAAACCCGCGTGGCGCGGTTGCCGATGAGCGCTGGGAACATGTCGGGCAGGTGCCGCCGCAGGCGCAGCCGTGGTGCTGCAGCAGGGGCCGACGCGGGGCAGGCGCGGAGGGGTGGGGCGGCGTGCTGCGGTGGGCGCCGTGCGCCGGCTGCGAACGTTGCGGCTGGAAGCTCATGGCCATGATGCACACCTCCTGATGCTCCCATCATGGCACTGTTGCGGATGATGCGCCGAGGGGGCGTGTGCGCTTGTTTTCGTCATCAGTGCCTCGGAATCAGGATGCGCTGCCCGATGGTCAGCGTGGGCCATGCGAGCGTGCCGGGGTCGACCGGGATGTCGGGATTGGCGCGCACCAGATCCGCCTCGGACACCCCGTTCTGCGTGGCGATCTGGGCGCGCGATTCGATCACGGTCTCGGCCAGGCCGGTGCGGGGATGGACGGTGCTGGCGGCCACGACGATGTGTTCGCGGCAGCCGGCGAGCACGGCCGATGGCGGCAGGGGTGCGGCGATGCCGGGGTTGTCGGCTTCGATCTGGGCGCGCGGCACGCCGGTGCGCATGGCCAGTTCGTTGATCCCTGCGATGCCAGGCGGGATGCGCACCTGAACGGGCGCACCCGCGGCGCGCAGCGTGGGCAGGGCGGTGCCATCGGGTGCCAAGCCGATGTACTCGACGTGCCCCTGAAAGTACGCGGCGCGCACGGCAGGCTCGCCGACGCCGGCATGGGCGGTGCCGCCTGTCGGGGTGCCACCGTCGCGGATGCGTTCGGCTGCCGCGCGGTGCTCGGCGTATTCGTGGGGCGTCATGTGGTTGACGATGACCGTGGCATCCGGGGTCGGCGTCGTGAGGATGCCTTCGACCGTGCGGCGCAAGGGCTCGCGCGTGCCGGCGCGCACGGCGGGCAGCACATCGGTGTTGAGCGTGGCCACCGTGAACATCTCGGTAAAGCCCTCCTTCATGGCGCCGCGGCCCTGGCTGGCCGTGGTGAAGGCCGAATGCGTGTTGAGGTGCAGCACCTCGTGCACGGCCGATTGGAAGATCGTCCAGCGCGCACGTCTTTCTGCCTTCTTGCTGTTGGAGCCGGGATTGAAGGCCGACAGCAGCGTGATGCCGAGATCGCCGCGTTCGTTCCAGATGGTCAGGCGGTAGTCGATCAGGCGTTGCGCATTGTTGGGTGCGAGCGTGGACGCGGCGGCATAGGCATTGGCCACGTCCCAGCGGAACTGGGCCGCGCCAGGGTCGGTGGTGGCGTAGTGGTGGCGCGCCAGGATGTCGGTGGCGAAATCGCGTGAGCCGGCGGCGGTGGTGGCACCCGGCCTGTCGTTCTCGAACATCCACCATGCCACGCCGGGCGCGAGGTCGGGCGAGCGTGTCATGGTCGCGCGGTCGGCGGCGTTGTAGGGGTCGAAGATGTTCTGGTCCCCGACAGGAGAGGTGCGCAGTACCCCGCGACGGTAGGCGGTCTCGGTCGTGGATGCCGCCGCGTCCATGGAGGCGCTGTAGCGCCTGTTGAGTTCGGCCCGCGCCTGGTTCGCGATGTCGACGACGCCGGTGGCCGGCGCCGGTGCACCCACGGGCGTAGGGCCGGCGTTGAAGCGCACGCGCGGTTGGGCCAGGGCGGCGGACACGGCGGCATGGTGGTGGTTGATGTAGGCGTCGTAGGCGTTGAACAGTTCGTTCTGCATGGTCGCGCGCGCCAAGGCGGCGCGCAGGATTTCCAGCGGCAGGCCGCTTTGCGGCACACCGTCCCAGGGGATGCGTGCCGGTGGCGGGGGAGGCGGTGGAGGTGGCGGCGGAGGCGGTTGCGGCCCGGGGCCTGGCGCAGGGGCGGGCGGGGGTGGTGGCGCGGGCGGCGCCGGTGGCGGGCGGCTGCCCGGATCGAGCTCGAAGCCGATCTCGCGGCCGAGATCTGCGTCAGGCAGTTCGGATGTCGTGCCACCGGCGTCGAGGCGCTGGTCGGTACCGCGGTTGGTGGGCACGCCGGGCGGCGCTGGCGGCAGCACGACGGTGGCGCGGCGGTTGGGCGCGAGTGTGGCGCCGGCCGAACTGCTCTCGCCATGCGCGAACACGTCGATGTGGTCGGCGGCCACGCCCGGTGCGCCGCCGCGAGGATGCATCAGCGCTTGCGCGACCGCCTGGGCGCGGCTGCAGGAGACCGTCCAGTTGAAGTCGCAGTGGCCTTCGGCGCTGGCGTAGCCGTCGACGCGCAGCACGGTTTGCGCGCCGTCCACCTGCCATTGGGCGGCGATCGCATCGGTTTGCGTCAAGCCGGTGGGGCCCAGGGCGGTCACGCCCTTCACGTAGTTGAAGGTCGCGCGCACGGTCGGCGGATCGCTGGGGATGACCTGGCAGGCGAAGGGCGTTGGGGGCGTGCAGACCTCGGGGGCCGGCACGCGCTGCACCGGGGCGTTCGACCTTGCCGCGGTCGATGCGAGGGACATGGGTGGCAGCGGTGCGGATGCCGAGGCAAAGGCCGCGCCGATGTTGTCGGCCTCGCGCTCGAGCGATGCGTCGTCGTTGAGGACTTGGCCATACATGGCGCGCCCGCCGGGGACGCGGCCGGCACGTTGTTGCGCCACGTGGGCCAGTTCGTGCCCGAGCAAGGCGCGCCCTTCGTGCGTGTTCGGGGCCCAGCGGCCGGGCGCGAAGTGGATGTCGTCGCCTTGCGCGAAGGCCGCGGCGCCCAGGTCGCGTGCGCGGGGGGAATCGGTGTGGATGCGCGCGGCACACAGGGGGCAACTGCCGCCGCAGGCGCAGGCCATGCGTGGGGGGGAGGTTGATGTTGACGTTGACGTGGAAGGTGAGGTGGAAGATGAGGTGGGGCTTGGCCTTGCCCGTGTGACGGAGGGGCGTGCGGGCGCGGGCGCGGACCGGGTGGGGGTCGCGCGCGCCGCGTTGGCACAGGTCTTGGCCATGGAAGGCTCCCGCGCTCACTGTCCGCGCTTGCGAGCGGGCTTGCTGGCGCCTCGGGTGGGAGAGGGCGGCGGCGATGGCGGCGGCGATGGCGTGGGCGTGGGCGTAGGCGTAGGCGACGGTGGCGGTGGCGGTGGCGGTGGCGGTGAGCTGGCGTTCCGGTCGAAGATCACGACGCCCTGCGTCAGCAC
>CAYPUS010000016.1:0-17506 GCA_964413815.1 uncultured Aquabacterium sp.
TCGGCCTGGATCAGGGTGGCGCGGCCGGACGACAGGTGCTCGGCGATGGTGTTGGGGTTGCCGGCGTAGGTCAGCTTGTCGAACACGACCACCGGCTCGGCCTCAGCGGCCGAGGAGCGGGCCTGGCGCTCGAACCAGTGGTGCACAAAATTGCCGCCGATGAATCCGGCTCCGCCGGTGATGAGAATCATGCTCTGAGCACTCCGCCTTTTGAATCTGCGCATTATGCCGACAGCCGCCCCCCTCGGGGCGCCCTTGGCGCCCGCACAAGCACGGGCGCCACAGTGGCCGGGATTTTTCCCCTCCGCATCGGGGTGGTGTCTCCCCTGTTTGGGTGACGAGGGCCCGACAATACCGGCATGAGCAAGATTCTGGTTACCGGCGCGGCCGGCTTCATTGGCATGCACGTGGCGCTGGCCTTGCTGGCGCGCGGGGACGAGGTCGTCGGCATCGACAACCTCAACGATTATTACGATCCGAAACTCAAGCGGGACCGGCTGGCGCACATCGCCACGCACCCGCAGGCCGCCCACTTCCGCTTCGAGCAGCTCGACGTGGCCGACAACGCGGGCCTGCAGGCCCTGTTCGCCCGGGAAGGCTTCGACCGGGTCGTCCACCTGGCCGCCCAGGCGGGTGTGCGCTATTCGCTGACCAATCCGCACGCCTATGCGCAGTCCAATCTCGTCGGCTTCGTCAACATCCTGGAGGCCTGCCGCCACCACGAGATCGCCCACTTGGTCTATGCCAGCAGCTCCAGTGTCTATGGCGGCAACACCAAGATGCCCTTCTCGGAAGAGGACGCGGTCGACCATCCGGTCAGCCTCTATGCCGCGACCAAGAAGGCCAATGAGCTGATGGCCCACACCTACAGCCATCTCTATCAATTGCCCACGACCGGCCTGCGCTTTTTCACGGTGTACGGCCCCTGGGGCCGGCCCGACATGGCGCCCATGCTCTTCACCAGCGCCATCCTCAAGGGCGAGCCGATCAAGGTGTTCAACCACGGCAACATGCGCCGCGACTTCACCTACATCGATGACATCGTCAAAGGTGTCGTGGCCACCCTGGACCGCGCCCCCGAAGCCCGTCCCGACTTCGATCGCGCCCAACCCAGCGCGGCCAGTTCCTGGGCGCCCTACCGTGTCTTCAACATCGGCAACAGCCAGCCGGTGGCCTTGATGGACTTCATCCACACGCTGGAAGCGGCATTGGGCCGCAAGGCCGCGATGGCGCTGCTGCCCATGGCCCCGGGCGATGTGCCCGCCACCTTCGCCGATGTCGATGCGCTGAGCGCCTGGACCAGCGTGACGCCCGACACCAGCATCGAGACCGGTGTGCGGCGCTTCACGGATTGGTACAAGTCCTACTTCCAGGGTTAGCCCGCTGGGCGGGAAGTGTTCCCTCGCACCCTCCCCCCTCAAATACGGGAAGGGCTGCCCCGGAGAACGTCACAATAAGTAACCAACCGCGCCTGAGCTTGTCGGACATGGCTCCTACCATGCTCCATCAAACGGCAACAGAGGTGCACATGTTCAAGTGGTCAACAAGCCTGAGGGTGCTGGCCGCAGCGGTGATGTTGGGCGCGCTGGCGGGCTGTCCCCTTGACGGCACCAACCTGGAGTATCCGGAATCCCGCTCGGAGGCCCACCGCTTCCTGACGCAGGCGACCTTCGGCCCCGACGAGGCGAACATCCAGCGGGTGATGGCCATCGGCTACAACGCCTGGATCGACGAGCAGTTCGCGACCCAGCCGGCCTTCAGCTACCGCACCTTCATGACGCAGCGGGATGCCGAGATCAAGGCGGCGCAAGGCAACACGAGCCGGGCTGGCCCCAACGAGGTGCTGGACGCCTTCTTCACCCGCGCCCTGACCGACAAGGCCCAACTGCGCTCCCGGCTGGCCTTCGCGCTCTCGGAGATCTTCGTGGTGTCCTATGTGGACGAGATGCTGGCCCGCGTGGCGCCCGAGACGGTCGCTTTCCATGCCGACATCATCGATCGCCACATCGACGGCACCTACCGCCAGATGCTCGAAGGCGTGAGCAAGAGCCCCGCCATGGGTCAATACCTGACCTTCCGGGGCAACTCCAAGGAGATTCCCAGCGCAGGCCGCTTCCCCGACGAGAACTACGCCCGCGAGGTGATGCAGCTGTTCTCCATCGGCCTGTACGAGCTCAACCCCGATGGCACCTTGAAGCTCGACGCCAAGGGCAAGCCCATCGAGACCTACAACAACAACGACATCAAGGGCCTGGCCAAGGTGTTCACCGGCTGGAGCCACTATCGCGGTCCGGCCTACGCGGGCATCAGCGAGGCCAAGTGCTTCGGCTGGAATCCCGAGTGCCGGGACCCCGAAGGGCTGTGGCAGCCCATGGTGGCCTACCCCAACTTCCACTCGGTCTCGGCCAAGAGCTTCCTGGGCATGACCATCCCGGCGCAGGGCACGCCCTCGCCGCAGGCCAGCCTCACCGCCGCGCTGGACAAGCTGGCCAGTCACCCCAACACCGCGCCCTTCATCAGCAAGCAACTGATCCAGCGGCTGGTGACCAGTAACCCCTCACCGGCCTATGTGGGCCGCGTGGCCGCACGGTTCACGGCCACAGGCGGCAACTTCAAGGAAGTGGTGCGCGCCATCCTGATGGACAGCGAGGCGCGCAGCAACCTCACCCAGGCAGACAACCGGCAAGGCAAACTGCGTGAGCCTGTTCTGCGCCTGACCGCGGTCCTGCGCGCCTTCAACTTCGACGCACCCACGCTCAACCGAGGTGGCGGCAAGCGGCCCTATCTGTCGGTGGGCCAGACCAGCGACGCGGGCTCGTCCTTCGGCCAGGCGCCCTTCCATTCGCCTTCGGTCTTCAACTTCTTCCGTCCGGGCTATACCCCGCCCCAGAGCCAGATGGCGGCCAACGGGCTGGTGGCCCCCGAGATGCAACTGCTGCATGAGTCGTCCCTGATCGGCTACTTCAATGCCATGCAGGACATGATCTTCAACGGCATCGGGCCCAACGTGACGGCCACGCAGCGCAACGTCACGATGCAGCTGACCCAGCAGCGCCTGGTCGCGCGCGATGCCACCGCCTTGACCGAGCACATTGCCGAGCGGCTGAAGGGATCGCCCCTGAGCAGCGCCTTGCAGGCCAATGTGATCGAGGCCGTCAACAGCATCGCCATCCCTCCTGATTCGGCCGGTGCCGATGCCATCAACACGGCCTTGAACCGGCGCGTCTGGCTGGCCATCCTGATGGTGGCCGTCTCGCCTGAATTCCTGGTGACCAAGTGAGCATGTCCATGCAACGCAAAGACCGCCGCGACTTCCTTCGCCATGCCACCGCCATGACCGCCCTGGGGGGCGCCGGCGCATGGCTGGGCAACCTGACAGCCATGGGCGAAGCCGCCGCGCAATCGGCTGGCGGCGACTACAAGGCACTGGTGTGCATCTTCCTTCATGGCGGCAACGACGCCCACAACACGGTGGTGGCGACCGACGAGGGCTCGTGGCAGCTCTACACGACCACGCGCGACCCCAAGGTGCTGGCCCAGATGAATGGCGTGACGGTGCCGGAAAACACGACCTCCATCGCCCTGCCCAAGTCCTCGCTGTTGAGCATCTCGCACCAGAACCGCAAGGGCCTCAACACGGGCCGCACCTTCGGCCTGCATCCCCAGCTCAAGCGCCTCCAGCAGCTCTACACCAGCGGCGCGGCCGCCATCGTTGCCAACGTCGGCCCGCTGGTGCAGCCGACGACCAAGATGAACATGCTGGACCAGACCTTCGAGCTGCCGCGCAAGCTGTACTCGCACAACGACCAGGCCTCGACCTGGCAGTCCTTCGGTCCGGACGGCGAGACCGGTGGCTGGGGCGGCCGGATCATGGACAAGCTGGCCTCGCAAAACGGCAATCAGGCCTTCTGCAGCGTGGGGGTGGGGTCGAATTCGGTGTGGCTCAATGGCGCCAACGTGATGCCCTATCTGCTTGCCAATGACGGCTACAACGTGATGGGCGGCGCCACCGGCCGGCTGCTGGGCAGCGCGGCGCTGTACAAAGCCGCCCGTCTGGCCGCCACGGGCTCCACGCGCCCTGACCTCCTGATCAGCGACTACGCGCGTGTCGGCCAACGGGCCCTGAGCGCCGAGCTGGCGCTCATGCAAAGCGTGCCGGAGGCGCAAGTAGCGCCCTGGGGCACGCCGGGTGCCAGCAGCCCCGCCACCGACCCGCTGCTGCGCTACACCGATCCCACGACCGGTGCGGTGGGGCTCAACCCGCTGGCGCTGCAGTTGCAGACCGTGGCCCGCATGATCGCCGCGCGCAGCCATTCGGCCGTGGGCGCCAAGCGCCAGGTGTTCATGGTGTCGCTGGGCGGCTTCGACACCCACAATGACCAACTGCGCCTGCACGCCAGCCTGCTGGCCAAGCTGGACCATGCGATCGGCTATTTCCAGACCTGCCTGGGCGCCATGCCCAGCGGCGACATGCGCGCCCAGGTGACCAGCTTCACGGCCTCGGAATTCGGTCGCGCCATGGTCAACAACGGCGATGGCACCGACCACGGCTGGGGCGCCCACCATTTCGTCATCGGCGGCGCCGTCGCGGGCGGCGAGATCTATGGCCGCTTTCCCGAGTTCATGGCTTTCGATGGCGACGGCAACTTCTTCAGCGAGCAACTGCTGACCAGCGGGGTGCTGCTGCCGGAGATTTCGCTCGACCACCTCGTCTACACGCTGGGCCGGTGGATGGGGGTGTCCGCCACCGACCTGGTCGGCGCCACGCCGGGCACGGGCATCTGTCCGAACATCAACAATTTCCCGACAGCTTCGCGCGATATCGGCTTCATGGTGTAGTTGGCGCCCACGGGCGGCCCCGCCTCTGTCAAAATCCGGCGGATTCCACAACATCTGCCTTCCACATCATGAAAGTTTCTGTCGTAGGGACGGGGTACGTCGGTCTGGTCACGGGTGCGTGCCTGGCCGAAATGGGCAACGACGTGCTGTGCCTGGATGTTGATCCCAACAAGATCCGGATCCTGGAGGAAGGCGGCATTCCCATTCATGAACCCGGCCTGGATCAGGTGGTGGCCCGCAATGTGAAGGCCGGCCGCCTGTCCTTCACCACCGACATCGCCCGTGCGGTGGCGCACGGCACGATCCAGTTCATTGCCGTGGGCACCCCCCCTGACGAAGACGGCTCGGCCGACCTGCAGTACGTGCTGGCCGCCGCCCGCAACATCGGCCGCCTGATGACGGACCACAAGGTCATCGTCGACAAGAGCACGGTGCCGGTCGGCACGGCCGACAAGGTGCGCGCCGCCGTGGCCGACGAGCTGGCCAAGCGTGGCGAGCAGATCGCCTACTCGGTGGTGTCCAACCCAGAGTTCCTGAAAGAAGGCGCCGCGGTCGAAGACTTCATGCGTCCGGACCGCATTGTCATCGGTGCCGATGACGAAACCGCCGTGATGCTCATGCGCGCCCTGTATGCGCCCTTCCAGCGCAACAAGGAACGCCTGATCGTGATGGACGTGCGCAGCGCCGAACTCACCAAATACGCCGCCAACGCCATGCTGGCCACCCGCATCAGCTTCATGAACGAGCTGGCGCTGCTGGCCGAAAAAATGGGCGCCGACATCGAGCAGGTGCGTCAGGGCATCGGCTCGGACGTGCGCATCGGCACGCACTTTCTGTATGCCGGCTGCGGCTATGGCGGCAGTTGCTTCCCCAAGGACGTCAAGGCCCTGATCAAGACCGCCAGCGACGCCGACCAGGAGCTGCTGGTGCTCAAGGCTGTGGAAGACGCCAACGAACGCCAGAAGACGGTGCTGGTCGGCAAGGTGGTCAGGCGCTTCGGCCCGGATCTGCAGGGCAAGCACTTCGCGCTGTGGGGCCTGGCGTTCAAGCCCAACACCGATGACATGCGCGAAGCCACCAGCCGCGTCGTGCTGGCCGAGCTGTTCGAGCGCGGCGCCACCGTGACGGCCTACGACCCGGTGGCCATGACCGAGGCCCGCCGCATCTTCGGCAACGATGCGCGCCTGAGCTATGCCGAGAACCCCAATGACGCGCTCAAGGGCGCCGATGCGCTGATCATCGTCACGGAGTGGAAGGAGTTCCGCAGCCCCGACTTCGAACGCATCAAGGCCAGCCTCAAGACGCCGGTGATCTTCGACGGCCGCAATCTGTACGAGCCGGAACTGGTGCAGCAGGCTGGCTTGAGCTACGAGAGCATCGGGCGGCCGGTGGCCTGAGGCGGCGGCGCCTTGCGCGCCTTCACGCCGCCTCTTTGCTGCCTCAAGGCAGCTTGATGACGAAGCTGCTGCCGCCCCCCGGGCGGTCTTCGCAACGCACGCTGCCGCCATGGCGCTGCGCGATCTGCCGCACCAGGCTCAGGCCCAGCCCCACGCCCCCGGCGTGCTCGGCATGGCCGGGCATGCGGTAGAAGGGCTCGAAGATGCGCTCGCGCTGATCGGCCGGCACGCCGGGACCCCGATCGCAGACCATGATCTCGGTGCGCCCCTGCGCATCGGTTTTCAGGTGCAGCGCGATGTCGGGACCGCCATAGCGTCGGGCGTTCTCCAGCAGATTGCGCACGGCGCGGCGCAACAGGCGCTCGTCCCCCTGGCAGGCACGCGTGGCCATGGCGGGGTCCGCTTCGACCTCGGCATTGACGCGCAAGGCTTCTTCGGTGACCAGGCCGAGCAGGTCAACGGGCTGGTGTTCGATGTTGGCCCGGCTGTCGAGCCGGCTGGCCAGCAGCACTTCCTCGACCAGCTCATCGAGCTCTCGGATGTCCTGGTGGATCTCGGTCTTGAGTTGCGCCACCCGCTCGGGCGGCATCTCCGACATCATGGAGACGGCCATCTTCAGTCTCGCCAGCGGCGAGCGCAGTTCATGGCTGGCATTGGCCAGCAGGCTGCGGTTGGAGGTGACCAGGTCTTCGATGCGCTGCGCCGCCTCGTTGAAGCTTTGCGCCAGTTCGGCCACCTCGTCCTTGCCCTCGACGGCCACGCGGTGCTGCAACTGGCCCGCACCGAAGGCCTCCACGCCGTCCCGCAGCGCCTTGAGCCGGCGCGTCAGGCGATTGGCCACAGGCCAGGCGCTGATGGCCACCGCCACAAACAGCAGCACCAGGGACAGGATCAAGGCCGGCACCCCGTGTGCGAAGCCCGGCGGCACGATCCACTCCAAGGGCGCCAACCAGGCCTGCATGCGCGGTGGCCTGGGGCCCTCGAACTGCGCCGGATCGCTCCCGTCGCCACCGCGGCGCCCGGCCGATGCCCCCATGCGGTTGCGCGACACGGCGGGCCGCATCACCCACAGCACACGGCCATCGGACAGCACGGTCTGCTGCAGGCGCTCGTGCATGTCGCCCCCTCGGCTCAGGCGCTCCGTCAAGACCACCGATACGGCGATGCGGTGGCCATCGGGCGCATCGAGCGCCATCGGCAGGCGCAGGCGCTCAGCCCAGTCGAGGAAGACACGCGATTGCTCGTCCTCAGAGGCCGTGGCCGGCGGCAGGCTGTTTTCCAGCAACTCGCCCCAGGCGGCCGCGCGCTCGTGCCAGGCCGCCATGGACTGCACCTGGCTGCGTTCGTGCTCCAGGTTCAGCTGGGCCAGCCAGCCCGAGACGAGGGCGAAGACCAGCAGGACCGTGACGACCGTCAGGTAGATGCGCAGCGCCAGGGTCTTCATGGGGCGTCGGCGTCCGCGTCCTGTTTCTTGGCGAAGACATAGCCCACGCCACGCACCGTCAGAATGCGGCGCGGCTCTTTGGGGTCATCTTCGATGGCCGCACGGATGCGCGAGATGTGCACATCGATGGAGCGGTCGAAGGCCTCGAGCGGATGGCCCTTGAGCGAATCCATGATCTGGTCCCGGCTGAGCACCCTGCCCGGATGCTGGGCCAGCACGGTCAGCAGATCGAACTGGTAGGACGTCAGATCGCAGGGCTTGCCGTCGAGCCGCACCTGCCGCAGCCCGGCATCGATTTCCAGGCGCCCGAAGCGCCAGACGTCGTCGCCATCGTTGGCGGCACCCGTGCGGCGCAGCAAGGCCCGGATGCGCGCCAGCAGCTCGCGCGGCTCGAAGGGCTTGGGCAGGTAGTCATCGGCACCGATCTCCAGGCCGACGATGCGGTCGGTCGGCTCGCCGCGCGCACTGAGCATCAGCAAGGGCAGCTGACGGGTACGGGGCGAGGCACGCAGCTCACGGCACAGGTCCAGGCCGTCGCCATCCGGCAACATCAGGTCCAGCACCAGCGCGTCGCAGGTCTGGCGCGCCAGCAACTCGCGGCCGGCGGCCAGGGTGGGTGCACTCGAGACCTGGTAGCCATGGCCGCGCAGGTAGTCGCCCACCATGGCGCTCAGGCGCAAGTCGTCGTCGATCAGAAGAATGTGCTCTGCCATGTCCGGCATTGTCGCTCGGCCCGTGCCCATCGTCACACCTTGGGTTGAGAAGCCTGGGAGGCGGCGGGCGCGGCCTTGCGCGGCTCGCCGCGCTGGCCGTGGTGACCGTGATGGCCGTGGCGGTGATGCGTGCCGTCCTTCAGGCCGTCCGTCTGGCCGTCCTTCTGGCCGTCCTTCTGGCGGTCAGGGCCGCCGCGCTTTTGCATGCGCTCAGCCAGCTTGGCGCGCTGCTCGGGCGTGAGCACACGGCCCACGTCGATGGTGGCCTGCAACATGCGCTTGCTCACCTTGTCGTGGTGGGCCATGAACTGCTGGCGCAAGGTTTCGGCCGCGCCGGCGTCGATGTTGGGCTGCGCCCACAGCTTGCGCCCTTGCTCGCGCAGGGTGCGGCCCTCTTGATGCAGGGCCTTCAGGTCGGCGGCCGCCTTCTCGGCGATGGGCTTGATCTGCTCGCGCTGCGCCGGCGTGGCCTCAAGGCGGTCGAGCACACGCTCCAGATGGCGACCACCCAGCAGACCCGGGTACCCGGGCATGCCGGCGACCATGTGCGAGCCGTCGTGGACACCTCGTGCATGGTGTTCACCACCGGCCCATGCATTGACGCTGAGGATGAACGCGGCGGATCCTGCGGCCAGCAGGGCACCGAGCGCCCACATGCGGCGTTGAGCGGGACGGGCCATCGAGGTGGTGCGGGTTGCGGAATTGAGCATGTCGAACTTCTCCTTGAAGCCGCCAGCGTCACGATGACCCTGGCCATGACACCCATCATGCGAAGTGGGCGTAAACCGGCTGTGGTGGGGGGGTAAAGATATGTGAATGCCCCGACGGGCTCGCGTGAAGCGACAAGGCCCTGCGCATCGCTGCGCAAGGCCTTGTTCTGTCGTGGCGGGCATCCACCCGCCAACGTGGGCGCGCTTAGCCCGAGAAGCTCAGGCTCAAAGGCTGGTTCGAGGTCCGGCCTTCGCTGTCCCGCGTGGTGAAGCTCAGCTCGAGCTTGCCCGTGAAGCCCCTGGGCGGCGTGCCCGACAAGGTGCCCGTTGCCGCGTCGAACTTGAGCCAGCTCGGCAAGGGTCTGCCATCTGCCTGCCTGGCCATGACACTGATCCCTTCGCTCCCGGCGCCATCCACCTTCGGCAAACCGATCTCGCTCAACGGGATGCTGAACGCCTTGCCTGCGGGCTTGGTGAAGCTTGCCACCGGCATGACCGGTGCAGGGGCGGCAAGCGCTGGTGTCGCGATGGCCGATGGGGCAAGCGAGCCAACCGCCGCCATGGGCGCCACGGCCGGAGGCGTCAGCGCCGGGGCGGAGACGCCCAGCCCACCGCCCACGACCAACACCGAGCCCGGCAGCACCGCCAGCGAAGGCTGCGCGGTGGGGGGCACAAAGATGACGCCGCCATCCAGGCGCGCGGTCACCTGGGGGCCCACCGCAGGCCCGATCACCGTCGGCACAGGCAGCAGGGTGACCAGCTTCTCCGACTTGACCGTCTCGGCATTGACCGTGAGCGTGCCCGATTGCATCGTCACCTCGTAGTTGTCCGCCACGGCACCGCTGACGGTGATCGCATGGGTGCCCACCGTGGCCTGCGCCACGCCGGGCGCAGACAGGTTCACACCCGTGACCACATCGGCCCGGTCGCCGTAGTGCAGGCCGCTGGCGTCGACCGTGTAGCTCAGGACCGGGGTGGGTGTGCCGAAGGTCTTGCTCTGGTCGTCGGCCTTGAGCGTGAGCTGGGCCTTGTCCACCGTGAGCGTGCCGTCGGCAAAGCCGCTGAGCACATAGTTGCCCGAGGCCAGCGCCAGGTCGCCCTGCGTGATCGCATGGGTGCCTGCGGTCGCTGCCGCACCGGTGACGGTGCTCAAAGCGCCGCTGAACACGCTGTCCTGGCTGTCGCCTGCCGCCAGGCCCAGGCCGCCGATCTGGTAGCCCAGCGAGGGGTCGGCATCGCCATAGACCTTGCTGCGGTCTTCGGCGGTGACCGTGACGCTGCGTGGCGTGATCGTGAGCTGGGCCCCGTCGATCACATAGTTGCCGCCGTCAGCGCCGCCCAGCGCCAGCGTGTCCAGCGCCACGGCGTGGTTCTGGCCCACGTCGCGCGCCGCCGAGCCCTCGCCACTCAGGGTCACCGCATCCTGAGCCAGAATGCCGGCCAGCACCGACAGGTCGGCGGCGGCCACCAGGGTCGTGCCGTCATAAACACGGCTGCCCGACAGGTTCACGGCCTTGTGGGTGACCGTGTGCGTGCCACTCGTGCCGCCCGCGACGAAGGTGTAACCCAGCGCGCTGGCCATGGCCGACAGGCTGCCCAGCGAGGTCGCATAGGTGCCGACGCCGCGATGGCCCGCGCTGCTCAGCGTGCCCGTGGCCACATGCAGGTTCACCATGCCGGTGATGCCTGCGGTGTCCGCCGTGTCGCCATCGATGAAGCCGCTGAACACCGGGGTGGCGATCGTGCCGATCGCATCGCCATAGACCGATGTGGTTGCGCCAGCGCTGACGGTGATCACCGGTGCCACGCTGTAGAGGAACCAGTTGCCCGACGCCGCATAAGACGGTGTGACGCCTGCGGTGTAGGTCTGGTTGTAGCGCTTGTGTTCGACCGTCATGCCTTCGGTGGAGCCCGAGGGCGAGCTGCTGTAGACCAGATAACGGCCGATGCCCGCATCGAGCCCGGTGCCTGGGGCATTGAGGTTGACGAAGTCACGCCCCGCCGCCAGGACCATGTCGCCGCTGGCGTTGCGCACGGCTTGCGTCAAGGTGAGATCGGCCGTGTTGCCTTGCGCCTGCAGCGTGATTCCCTGGGCCGCGGTGATGCCATGGACGCCTGCCACGCTGCCGACGCTCAGCGCCCCGGCATTGACCAGCTTGAGCGAGCCCACCTGCGCCGCCAAGGTGCCGATGGCATGCGTGCCACGAGACAGGTCGAAGCTGGCCTGCTGCCCCTTGAGCAGCAACTGGCTGGCGGTCAAGGCGGTGGTGTTGTCCGAGTTCGCCGTGGCGCCCTGCCCTTGCGCATCCAGCACGAGCGTGCCGGCCCCGACGTTGATGTTCGCCCCGGACAGCGCGAGCTGGGTGCCCGCTGCGAGGGTCAGCGTGGGCAGCGCCTGGCTGCTGGCCTGACGCCACGTGGCCAGTGCGATGTGGCCAATGGACGTGGCCCCGGTCTGGTCGGTGCGGCCCAGCACGATGTCCGAGAAGCCGTTGGCCTGGGCCACCAGCCTGGACAGATTGGCCTCGGCAAGCCAGAAGTCGCCAGCGCCGGCACTGAAGCCGCTGCGTGCGCTCGTGCCGCCGAAGTGAGCCTTGACCGCTGCGGCACTGGCCCGTGCCGTCAGCTTCGCCCCGGCGGCGCCTTGCAGCACCACATCATTGGCCACGTCGATGCTGCCCAGCGTGCCGGAGCCACTGCTGCCGCCCACCGTGGTGGTGTCGTAGCCCTGGGCCTCCAGCGTGATGGCGGTGGTGTGGCTGGCGTTGCCCAGCGTCGTGCCCGCCAGTTTCATCGCGGCATTGCGGCCGGATGCGCCCGTGCTCGTCTCATCGCCGCGCAGGATGATCTCGCTGGCCGTGCTGGCGCCGATGTCGGCATCCTTGACGGACAGCCCGTGGCCATTCGCACCCGTGCTGCCGCGCCCGACGAAGCGCCCGTCGATGCGCACCGTGGCACCATCGACGCGGGCATGCTGCCCGGCGGTGCCACTGATCGACACGCCGTTCGAGACCACCGTGTCATAGGTGCTGGTGGCGGGCACGAACTGCGAGGCATTGCCTTGCTGGGTGGCGCCGCGCAGGCTGACCTTGCCGCTGCCGGCATCCAGCACTGAGCCACCCGAGACGGCGATGCCGCTGACCATGCTCAAACCGTTGACGGTCTGGCTTGCGCCCCAGGCTTGGCCATCGGCGGAACCGTCGGCCGACACGGTGCCACCACCGGCGGTGATGTCACCACCGTGGGTGTGCGCCGTCACATTGCTCAGGCGGATGGCGCCCTGGCTCGTGAGCCCATCGCTGGTGTCACCCAGGTTGGCATGCAGGCGCAGGTCGAAATCACCCGAAGCGCCGTCAGCGCGGTCGATGCGCACCGTCTGGTCGATCGTGCCCGAGCCCAGCGCAACGTGCTTGCGCGCGCGCAGGGCCACGCTGGCGTCCACGGTTGCGGCCGTGCTTTCAATGACCACCTCGCTGGCCAGATTGGTGCGGATGCTGCCCGCGTCGTTCTGGACCTGCACCGTGTTGCCACGCAAGCTGCCCAGCACGATGTCGCCTGCCGCGTTCGCATTCAGGCTCACGGTGTAGGCGCCGGTCAACCAGGTGTTGGTCGCAGGATCCAGGTGATAGCCGTAGCGCGGCTGCGTGACGATCTTGTCGGTGCTCTGCTTGAGTTGCAGCAGGATGTTGCCGGTGCCGGCGTCGATCTGAACGCCCTTGGCCATCGTGATCTCGGCCGTGCAGGTCAGGCAGTACTGCGGCATCACGCCCGATTCATTGGCGACCGCCGTGAAGTGGCCATCGTCCGTGCGGATGTCGGCGTTGATGCGGATCGACCTGCCGGCCTGCAAGGTGAAGTCACCTCCGTTGCCGTTCGGGTTATCGGCCAGCACTGCCTTGGCAACGGTGATGTCGTCCGTGGCCTGCAGCGTCACGTTGGTGCCCGCGTTGAGCATGCTGGTGATCTGACCCGGGGTGATGACCAGGTTCTGGCCAGCCAGGGCATCGAAAGCCATGCTGCCGTTGGCGCCGCCCAGCAGCGAGAAGCCGGCGGCATTGCCCGCGAAGCCCGCCGTGCGCCACTTGCTGCCGTCACCGGCCGCCACGCTCAAGGCCGAGTGGCCAATGGCACCCAGGGGCTGATCGGCGTTCTCGCGCACGTTGGACAGCACATAGGCCGCGCTGTTGCCACCCACCGTCCAGACCATTGGCCGGTAGTGGATGGTCTCTTCGCTGCCACCTGCAGTGGGCAGGACGGTGTAGTTGAGGCTGCTGCCGGCGCCTTGATTGGCGGCGGTGCCTTGCATGCCGAGCAGGCTGTTGCGCCAGCTGACTTCGCCAGCCAGACCCGTGGCGCCGGAGATCAGGGTGACGGCACCCTGCAGGCCACAACAGTTCCATGCGTCGCTGATCACCAGCGCGTCGCCGGTCTGCACGCCATTGAGGCTCAGGGCCTGCACGTTCATGCCCAGAGAGCCGCCAGTGCCGGCCCCGCCAATCAGGCTGTTGACGCTCGAAACCGCCCCGCCCACCGTGTCCATGCCATAGGCCCGGCCGGTGCCGCCATCGACCCAGGTCACGGCGCCGCTGTTGGTGCCTTGGCTCGTTTGCCATTGGGCACTGCGCACCAGGTAGTTGGTGAAGCTGCCCGTGGCATCGGTCAGCACCGTGACGCCGTTGCCGCCGACGCGGTCGTTCGTGCTGCTGCCCACCAGGCTGTTGCTGGCGGACACGACGCCCGCCACACCGCCCGTGGCGCCGAAGGTCACAGCGCCAGCATAGGTGGCACTGCCATTCGACCAGTTGGGGCTGTTCACCACATACCGGCCCGCATCCAGCTTCGTGACGCCGCTGGAGCCGATGGTGTCACCATAGCTCGCACCCACCAGCGAATTGGCTGCGTCCACCAGGCCGCCCGTCGCGCCCGTGAGGAGCGCACCATTGGCGCCATTGACCCAGGTCACCGCACCCTTGGCGCCACTGCCGCTGGGATTGACGCCCCAGGAAGCCGAGTTGACCACGAAGGCGCCATCGCTGAGCGCTGTGACCCCGTTGCTGCCAACACGGTCGCCCTTGTTGTCGGATTGCTGATAAGGGCCGTCGATCCAACTGCCGTCCGGCTCGATGTGCCAGCCGGTGGCGGGCGTGTAGCCATGGACCGCGCTGCCCACCAGGCTGTTGGCCACGCCGATGGTGCCGCCCGTCTGGCCGGTCGACAGCTGCCCTGTGCTGCCATCCAGCCACGTCACGGCACCCTTGCCTTGTCCCCACTCCGCATTGACGGCAACCAGGTTGCCGTTGCTCAGACTGGTCAGCGCCGTCTGGCCGATGCGGCCGTTCGCCACATCGCTGACCAGGCTGTTGGCCGCGCTCACGGTGCCACCAGAGGCGCCCGTGCTCAAGGCGCCCGTGCTGCCGTTCAGCCAGGTGATGGCGCCTGCCGCGGCCGCGCCACCGTTGTTCCACCCGGCGCTGCGCACGGCCACGTTGCCATTGCTCAGCTTGTCCAGGCCCAGCGCGGGCGCGCCAGCGGCGTTCGTGTTGGTGCCGGTGATCACGCTGACGTAGCTGCCGCCACTTTGGTAGCTGTAAGCCACGTCGCCCGTCATGCCGAGCTGATACGGCCCCACCACGCGGCTGGTCGTCACCGCCGTCGTGGGCGAGCCATTGAGGTAGCTGATCACGGGCACCGCGTAGCGGGACTGGATGTTGGTTGCCCCGACATGGTCGCCGACCGCAGAGATGGACTTGCGCCGCCCCTGCCCATCGGTGACATAGGTGTCGGGCGTGCTGCCGATCAGGCTGTTGGCCGACGAGACCGCGCCGCCCAGGGTGCTCTGGCCGGACAGGAAGCCATTGCTGCCATCCATCCATGTCACCGCACCGCGACCATCGCCCCAGAAGGCGCTGGCGATGACGAGATTGCCGTTGTCCAGCTTGAGCGACTGCAGACCGACGTAGTCGCCGCTTTGTGTCAGATATGCGGTGGAATCGGCGAAGGTGCGCGAGGTCTGATCGTTCGCTGCGGTGTGCGTGCCCGTCACGGTCGACACCACATCGGAGACCGTGCCCACCAGGCTGTTGCTGGCGCTGACCGTGCCCGCCAGGCCGGCCGTGCCGCTGCCCCAGGTCGCCGCGCCCTTGCCGCTGCTCCAGTTGGGGCTGCGCACCACGAAGTTGCCGTTGGCCAGCACGTCTACCGTCGCGCTGAACTGCGCGTTCCAGGCACCCACCGAGGGGGTCACCCCGTTACCCGAGCCGCCACCGCTGCGGTAGTCCGACGCGTGGAAGCTGCCCACGTAATCGCCGCCGGTGCTGCCCACCAGGCTGTTGCCACTGCCCAGCACCACGCCGCTCGAGGCCTGGTTGGTCGCGCGGCCCGTGCCGCCATCAACCCAGGTCACCGCACCCTTGGCGGTCGTGCTCAAGGCAGCCCCGCTGCCCCACTGCGGGCTCAGCACGATGTAGTTCTCGTACAGGCCGTTGGCATCCTTGTTGCCCACGCCTTGCAGGCCGCCGCTGCCCACGCGGTCATAAGCGCCCGAGCCGACCAGGCTGTTGCTGGCCGACACCACGCCGCTCACGCCCGTGACCCCGCCCCAGGTGACCGCACCGGCGTCGGTGGCGCCTGCGCCATCCCAGCCCGCGCTCACCACCGCATAGCGCCCACCCGACAGACGGAAGACGCCACCAGAGCCGATCGCATCGCCCGTGCCATTGCCGACCAGGCTGTTGCCCGAAGACAAGGTGCCGACGACGCCCGTGGCGCCCTCACCGAAGGTGGCGGAACCCTTGCCGCCGCCCGAGGTGGTGCTGCTGATCACGTAGTTGCCGTTGTCCAGCACCGTGATGGCGTTGCCATTGCCGATGCCGCGGTTGGCCGTGTTGCCCGTGCTGTTCACGGCGCTGTAGAAGCCGGAGCTGCCAGAGGCATACCACTGATGGACGGTGGTCGTGTAGTAGTAACTGGTGCCCGCCTGCAGCGCGCCCAGCATGTCACCGGCATTGCCGACGAAACTGTTGGCGGCGCTCACCGCCGCGCCGGCCCCGACTGCATTGCGCGCCTGCCCCGTCGTGCCGCTGACCCAGGTCACGGCGCCCTTGGCGTTGGTCTGCAGGAAGTTGCCGCTGCCACCCCAGTAGCTGCTGGCGATCAGGTAATCGCTGCGGACACCCTTGGCATCGGCTGCGCCAACGGCCGTCACGCCATTGGCACCGACGAAGTCATAGGCCGTCGTGCCATGCACGCTGTTGCCGGTCGAGACTGCGCCTGCCGTGCCGCCCGCCGCGCCGTAAGTGACCGCACCCACATAGGCCGTGCCGCCATTGCTCCACGAGGGGCTGTTGACCACGTAGCGGCCATCGGCCAGCACCGTGATGCCGCCGCGGCCGACCTCGTCACCCGCGCCCATCGCATTGGGATACTCGGTGGTCCCGTTCTTGGCGCCGCCGCTGTAGGTGTACTGGGTCACGCGCGAGGTGTTCAGGCCCGTGATCCAGATGCCATTGCTTTGCAGGGCCGTCGGGCGGATCGCCGTGCTGCCGACCAGGCTGTTGGCGGCGGAGATCTGCCCACCGGCACTGCCATCGGCGAGCCTGCCCGTTGCCGCATCCATCCAGGTCACGGCGCCGCGGCCGTTGTTCCAGTTGGGCAGGCTGAAGACGAGGTTGCCGTTGGTCAGGGTCGTGACCGTGGCGCCGGCCACCCGATCGTTGAGCGTGGTGCTGCCAACCAGGCTGTTACCAGCCCCGACGATGGCCGATGCACCGCTGGTGCCCGTGCCGCTTTGCCAAGTCAGTGCGCCCGATGCGCCTGCCACGTTCTCATTCAGGGTGTAGCTGCCGCCCGCGCCGCTGTAATAGGTCGCGCCATCGGTCGTGCTGTTCCAGTTGGTGCTGCGCACGACAAAGTTGCCGTTGTCCAGCTTGAGCAAGGAGCCGTTGCCAACCTGGTCGCCCGCGTTCGAGCCGCGCAGTTGCGACAGCAAGGCGCCCGTGCGCGGGTCATAGAGGTAGACGGCCCCGGTCTTCTCCACCGAGCCCGTTTTCGCGTTCGGTGCCGTGATGACCACATTGCCATTGGCCAGCGTGAGCACCTGCGAGCCGAAACCAGCCTGGCCATCAGGCGTGGGATCGTCCAGCGCCAGCGATGCGATCGCCGTGGCCGCGTCGTCGATCAGGATGTTCTTCGGATCGAGCAGCAGGCGCCCCTTGGCGCCCTTGGCGGCAGACAAATCGGCCTGGCCATCGAAGGCCAGGCTCATCTTGCCCGAGACCTCGGCAAAACCACCCGCACCACCTTCGGCACCACCTCGCGCCGCGATGCCGCCACCGAACGCCGTGCTGTCATCCGACCACACCGTGACCGTGCCGCCATCGCCCGTGCCAATGGCATCGGCGCGCA
>CAYPUS010000016.1:17516-23955 GCA_964413815.1 uncultured Aquabacterium sp.
TTGGTCGTCATTCAGTTCACCTTTCGTAGGTACGCGATGGCATCGGCGCGCAGCAAGGTGCTGCCATTCACACCCACCGCACGTGCATTGCCCAGGTCGGCACCCAGCCCCTGGTAGCCACCGCCCACGCGGATCTTGCCGCCACCGGCATCGCCGCTGGCATCGAGCAGCGCCGCGCGCAGCTGCACGCTGTCGGCCGACATGTCGATCTGGCCGCCTTTCGCACCTTGGCCCGTGCCCCGCGCGCTCAGCGTCGCGGACGAGTAGACCACGCCCTGGCCCTGCCCTTCGCCACCCGCGGCGGGGCCGCCCAGCACGGCCACACGGCCGCCGGCGTTCGCACCGTCCGCAGACAACACGGCCGAAGCCGTCTGGATGACGTCCTGCGCCTGCACGCTGACCTCACCGCCCCGGCCCGTGCTGCCCTCGGCGCGCAACTGACCGGACTGCGACACGAAGTCCGCCGAGACACTCACCTGGCCACCGGCCGCACCACTGGCGCTGACCGCACCGGAGACATCGACCAGCGAGCCCTCGATCTTCACCTGCCCGCTGGCGGCCGACACACTGCCGCCGGCCGACACCAGCCTCACGGTGCCGTTGTCATGGACCAGCGCGGTCGCGGCGCCATCGCCCATGGCGATGGCCTGCTCGGCCAGGCGCTGCGCCGCGCCCGCCGACAAAATCACCTGTCCGCCATCGGCCTGGATCAGGTGCCGGTTCTCGACCAGCGCATTCACGCTGGCCGGGTCCACCTTCACGCCCAGCTTGCCGCTGCCGGAGATGTCGAAGCTGACCGCGTCACCCGCAGCCAGGGCCACCGTGCCCAGATGGGCTTGCAGCACACCCTCGTTGCGCACCTCGGGTGCCAGCAGGGCCACATAGCCGCCATCGGCCGCGCGGATCTCGCCCTGGTTGACGACAGCGCCCGTGGCATCACCGCGACCAAAGCGGAAGCGGCCCGCCAGAAAGTCCGAATCGGCCATCTGCAAGGTGCTGGCCGCGATGCCCCCCACATCCACCCGCGCGCTCGCCCCAAAGACGATGCCATTGGGATTGATCAGCATCACCTGTCCGTTGGCCGTGAGCTTGCCGAAGATCGACGAAGGGTTGGCCGACAGCACGCGGTTCAGCGCGATGGCGCTGGCGTTCGGCTGGTTGAAGTTGACATGGGCCGCGGCGCCGATGTCGAAGCTTTGCCAGTTGACGATGGCGCGGGACGTGCCCTGATGCACGTCCATGCGGCTGCCGCTCTGGTCGATGCGCACCTGGCCTGCCGCGACCTGCCCGCCAGTGGGCAGGGCATGGGCCGCCGGTTCGGGCGGGCCTGCCGCCCAGGCGCCGCCGGTCAGCACCGCGCTGATCAGCAGCGTGCTGGCCGTGCGCGTGGAGGCACGCTTGCCTCGCGCCGAGGTGTTCTCGGCCACGGCGACGAAGCCGCCGACGGCTTCGCTCCACACCAGTCGATACATGCGATTGAGCGATCCAGGTCCGTTGTTCATGGCAGTGCCTCGGCAGAAAGTCGGCGCGTGCCACATGGCCGCGCCCGATCAAGAAGGAAAGAGAAGGAAGGAGAGTGGCGAAGGAATCAGAAGCTCTTGACGAGGCTGACCCACACGCGCGGGTTGCGCTTGACGCCATCGCTGTCGCGGCCCTGCAGATCGGCGACGGGATTGCGGCCCGTGCGCCAGGCGACGTTGCCGCGCACGCTGATGCCGTGGCCCGCCTGCCAGTTCATGCCCACACCCGCACCGCTCAGGGTCACGTGGTTGGGCGACTCGGTCCCGAGGAAGACCGTGCGGTCGCGCTTGACATGGCCCTCGTCATAGAAGACGGTGGCCTGCAGCGCCTCATTGAGCTGGTAGCGCCATTCCGCGGTCATCAACCAGCCGCGGTCGCCGCTGGTCTCGCCGGAAGGGTAGGCACGCACCGCGCCCATGCCACCGATGCCGAACTTCTCGGCGGCATCGAGGTTCTTGTCGGCCTCCTGACCCGAAGCGCTCAGCCACAGCGACTGCCGACCGCTCAGGCGCTGCAGCCGCGCCAGGTTCCATGTCCACTTGTCGAAACGGCCACTGCGCTGGGCACCCGTGCGGTCCACGCTCGCATCCACGGCATTGCCGTCCAGCGAGAGGCGCCCCACGCCATACGTCAGCGCGCCTTGAAGAAAGCCACCACCCAGCCAGGCATCGACGCGGTCGAAATCCAGCCCGACATGGGCCACCTGCGCATGCTTGTCGTTGAGCTCCAGGCCGGCCACCTTGTTGACGAACTGCTTGTCGTCGACACCGGCCCGTGCATTCAGGTTCCAGTCATTGCCGCGCCGGATTGGATAGTTCAGTGCGGCCTCGTAAATGGTCGCGGCACCCGCGAAGTGGCTGCCTGTCACGTCATAGCCATAGCCCAGGTGAGAAGCGGCCACGCTGCCACGCAGGCCATCGCCACCCAGCGGGAGCGCATAACCCACGCGAAGGTAATCCGTGCCTTCGGACTTGAGCCCCATCGCCGTGAGCTGGTCACCGATGCCCAAGGGGTTGTCCAGCGCGCCACTGAGCAGCAGGCGCCATTCACCGGTGCTGCGCACGCCGGTGTTGTCGACCATGGCCAGGGCCGAGACCAGCGGCTTGTCCTGGACGCGCACCACGGCACGGGACGCGCCCTCGGTGGCCGCAGGCTCGAGCAGCAGGTCCGCGCTCACGCCGGGCAGGTCGTTGAGCAGGTTGATGCCCCGTTGCAGTTCGTCGATGCGGATGGGCTCGCCCAGCGACTGACGGGCCAGCACGAAGCGCCGGGCCGTGGTTTCTTTCAGGCGCGTGGCAGCGCCTTGCGGCACATCCAGGCGCAACTCGGCCAGGCTGCCTTCCAGCACCGCGATCTGCACGGTGCCGCCCTGGCTGAGCGTTTGCTCGGGCAGGTAAGCGCGCACCAGATAGCCCTTGCTGCGGTAGACCTGCGCCACGGCATCGGCCGCCTTTTGCAAGTCGGCAAAGCTCAGGCTGCGGTTCGTGAAGCCGGCCACCGCGGCCAGCAATTCGGCCTCGGGCACGAGCTTGGCACCGGTGATCTGAAAGGCGCTGACCTGAACGGCAACGCCCTCGCCTTGAACAGCTTGGGTGGCGGGCTCGCTGTGCACGGGCTCCACTGCTTCGGGGCGAGGCGCCGGCATGGGGCGCTGCAGCTCTCTGAGCAGGCTGCCTGCGTCAGGCTGTTGTTGAGCCAGAACGGGCGCACTGGGGGCCACCCCCAGCAAAGCAATCACGGGGGCGACGATATAGCGGGACATGAATCCGTCAATCATGCAAGAGAGAGCAAGGCGGCTGTGCGCAGCGCACAAGACCGAAGGCGCGGCACCGGCCGCCAGGGTGTATCGGTCTGGCGGACAGGCACTTGAGCGACTGTTACATGCTGGGCATCCGGGATGCGACGGAATCGAAGGGCGTTTACGGCCTTGTTTTATCGCTTGATGAAAGCGGACCGGAAAACCAAAAAACCCAAAGCGATTGCTCACTTGGGGTTCATCTTGGCGAGGGTGTCGTTCAGATCATGAGCTGCAGGGCGCATGGATGCTGGGTTTCATGGCGATTCGGTTGGGGCAAGTCCCCCAATAAGTCCCCCTGACTGAGCCGCTTCGTCAGGGGCATCCACGCTGCTCGCCTGGGGTGTCCGAAATTTGCACACATATTTCAGAAAGAAGCCCTTCACCATTGCGCTTATCCGAAATTTGCGCACAAAATACGGACAGGAGCCGTATTCATGTCATCGACAAGCGACCAGATTTCAGCGCTCATCAGCGTTGCCGGGCCCGGACACGTCTGGGTGCCTGGCGACTTTGCGCAGCTTGGCAACCGCGATGTGATCGACAAGACCTTGCAGCGCATGGTCGCCAGCGGCCACTTGCGCCGCATTGACCGTGGCCTGTATGACCAGCCGATCATCAACAGCCTGACCCATCGGCCGACCACGCCGGACTACCGTGCCGTGATCGACGCACTGGCCAGGCGGGACCAGGCAAGGATGCTGATTGATGGCATGACCGCCGCGAACGACCTGGGCCTGACGGACGCCGTGCCCGCACGTGTGACCGTCCACACCGACATGCGTCGCCGCTCCATCCAGCTTGATCAACTCACCATCGAATTCAAGATGACGGCGCCCAGCCGCCTGTACTGGGCAGGCCGCCCGGCCATGCGGGTCGTACAGGCCCTGCACTGGCTCAAAGACATGCTGGCCACAGATGGCGACACGATCAAGAAGAAGCTGGTCCGCATCCTGAACGACGTCCAGCATGGGCACGCCATTCGCGCCGATCTGGCGCAGGGCTTTGCCGCCATGCCTGGATGGATGCAAGACTTCCTGCGGTCTATGCCGGACTTCGATCCGGCCATGCCTATACACCCAAAGAAGGGCCACGATGAACCCCGCCTATGACGAGGTGATCTCCGCCAGCGATGCCGACCGTGGCGCGCTGTTCGCCGAAACAGCAGCACGGCTTGGCACCCCGGTTCAGAACGTCGAAAAAGACTTCTGGGTCTGCTGGACGCTGGATGCGCTGTTCAACGGCCTTGAGCCCGCCAACCCGCGCCTGCTGTTCAAAGGTGGCACCTCGCTGTCCAAGGCGTTTGGCCTCATCCCCCGCTTTTCAGAAGACATCGACATCACCGTGTTTCGGGAAGACATCGGGCAGACCATCGACGCGGCAGAAATTGATGCGATGACAGGCAAGCAGCGTCGCAAAAGACTTGATGCCATCAGAGATGCTTGCCACGCCTACATCAATGGGCCGTTGCTGAGCCAACTCACCCAATGCGCCACCGCAGTCATCGGCAAGGATCGCTTTCGGCTAGAGGCGGACCCGGATGACGAGGATGGGCAAACGCTGTTGCTGTGGTACCCCACCGCAACCGCGCGACCTACCGACTACATTCGCTCCGCCGTCAAGATCGAGGCCGGGGCCAAGTCCGCACTTGACCCGCATACCCTGGCCACCGTGAGGCCCTATGTGGCGGATGACTTGCCACGCCTCGACCTTGCCGTTTCGAACGTCTTGACGGTTGAAGCAGAACGGACGTTCTGGGACAAGATCATCATCCTTCATGGCCTGCGCCAATGGCATGACCGGCGCGGCGTCCTGCGACACGGCGGGCAACGCGTATCGCGCCATTACTACGATGTCCATCAGCTCTTGCGCCAAGAAAAGGCACGTCAGTGGCTGGGCAACCATGCCTTGGCCACCGATTGCGCGCAGCATGCCAGGTTGTTTTTTGGCAGCCCCGATCTGGGCTTGACCACGGCAACTCATGGCTCCTTCACAGTGACCCCATCGCCCGACATGCGCGAAGCACTGAGGGCAGATTACGCGGCCATGGCAGGCATGGTGTTCGGTGAGGTGCCAATGCTTGATGCGGTGCTGAGCAGCATTGAAGAGGTTGAGCAAGCCTTGAATGGATGAGCCATCGGCGGGGCCTAGCCAGGCTCCAAGTCGACACGCACGCGCTGACCGATGGCCGTGGCGATGTTCACCAGGGCGTCCAAAGAAAAATGCGACACGCGCCCCCTCAGCAGATCGTTCATGCGGGGTTGCGTGACGCCGCACTGCTTGGCCGCATCGGCCTGCGTCCAATCGCGGGCTTTCACGATGGCGGCGATCTTCCGCATGAGTTCAGCGCGCACACCGAGATTCGCCGCTTGTTCTGGTGTGTCTGCCAGAGCACCCCAGACGCTTGCATAGGCTTCGGTGTTGCTCATATCCAGCGTGGGGTCCATCGTTACTTTGAAAGTCCGTCCTCAACGGCACGCATCAATTCGGTCGCGGACGTATCCAATGCTCTGGCAATCTGAAGAATCGTCCGAAGAGAAGGCGACTTCTTGCCTCGTTCAAGCTGGCTGACATAAGAGGTGTGGATGTCGGCTTGAAAGCTCAACTCTTCCTGCGAAAGTCCACGCTCAGCGCGGATCTTTTGGCTGGTGCAGCCGGGGGACTGCGATAAGTCCCCCAAATGCTCCCCCAATTTACGTGGGCTGTCCAAGGACGTCATGGGACGTCAAAACGCAGAAAGCCCCGTATTCACGGGGCTTTCTGGTGGTAACTGGGTCTTGGTGAGACCCAGTGAAACCATTTCTTGGCGGAGAGGGTGGGATTCGAACCCACGGTACGTTATTCACGTACGCCTGATTTCGAGTCAGGTACATTCGACCACTCTGCCACCTCTCCTGTAACTGGTGCGCGCGTGGTCAACGGCGTAGCCCGCAACTATAGCAGTTTTTCAGGCTGTTTTCGGGGCCTGTCAGCCCCGACGCTTTCGCAAGGCTTTGTCAGGCCTTGAGCACCTCGGCGCCGCCCAGATACGGCCGCAGCGCCGCCGGCACCCGGATCGAGCCGTCGGCCTGCTGGTGGTTTTCCAGCACCGCCACCAGCGCGCGCCCCACCGCCAGGCCCGAG
>CAYPUS010000017.1:0-22146 GCA_964413815.1 uncultured Aquabacterium sp.
CGCGCTTTTGCCAACGCCCTGGCGCGCGGCGGCTATGCCACCGCGCGCCAGGGCGTTGGCAAAAGCGCGTGCATCGTTGCCGGTGTTGAGCGCGCCCTCATAGCGGGGGTTGTCGCGCAGCAGGCGGGCGTAGTCGCGGAAGGACTCGGCCTCGCCTTCGTAGCGCCGGAAGCGCTCGACACGCTGCGTGGCCACGCCGTTGTCGTACTCGGTGGTCATGGCCTCGATCTGAGGGCCGCTGGCTGGCCCGGCCTTGCCGCTGGCCTTGATGCCGAAGAGGTTGTGGGCATCGTGCCCGTCGGCGCCGCGCAGCGGCTTGCTGCCCCATCCCGATTCGAGCGCGGCGTGGGCGGCCACCAGATGGGGCGCAACGCCCAATGCGGCGCCCGTTTCTTCGGCCCAGGGTGCGATGCGGGCGAGGAAACGCTGGCGTGCATCGGCCGGCACGCCAGGGCCTGCCAGCGGGTCGATCTGGCCTTGGCTGTCACTGGATGCGGTCGAGGCCGAGGCCGACAGGCTGCCGAAACGCGCCAGGGCCTCGGGGCTCATGCCGGCGACGGCACTGGCCGACTGCACACCGCTGTCGCCATCGGCGATGTAGCGCTGCACCTCTTGCTGCACCTGCTGCATCAGGCCGCTGAATGCGGCGGCGCCGCCACCTGCGGCAGGCAGCGGCGCAAAGCCCGCGTCCATGGCCTGGACCTGGCGGGCAAAGGCGACGTTGGCGTTGGCCTCAGGCCGCCACATAGGTGTGCTCCTCGCCATGCAGCACGCGGTTCATCAGGGCGTGCTGCTCGGCGATCAGGGCGCCATTGCGCTGGTTCAGGCGCTGGCATTCGCGCACGCGCGTGGCCAGCGCAGACCAGGCCTGCTTCAGTGCCTGCTGTGCGGGCGGGGGCAGGCTGTCGGCCAGGGCCTCCACCGAACGTGCGTGCGGCCGCCCCTGCAGGTGATCGACCAGCTTGATGCGCACATCGCGGCGCGCGTCCATGGCATCGACCCGCGCCACGATCTGCTCGCCCAAAGCCGACAAGGCCGCGCTGTCATGCCGCAAGGCGGCTTCGAACTGCGATTGCAACAGTTCGCCCAGGGCCGTCGCATCGGCCAGGTCTGCTTCGATGTCGCGAAGCAGGCGGGCGATGACCTGGCGCTGCATCACCCCCGGCCTCCGTGGTAGCGGGTGATCAGGCCGGCGAGCTTGTTGGCATCGAAGCGGATCTCGCCCTTGGCGATGGCATCGCGCATCGCATCGACGCGGGCCTGGTCGATCTCGGGCATCTCTGCCAGGGCCGACATGGCTTCCTGCATGCCGGCCGTTTGCAGCGGCTTGTCCGAGGCCGCGGCGGGCGTGTAGGTGCTGGCCGCACCGGTGGCGGGCGCGGGCGTGGCGCCGCGCACCTTGTCCGTGCTGGCGTTGCCGGTGGGGATGATCTCCGGCAGACCGTTGGAGGAGATTCTCATGCGGGTGCCTCTCATGGCTGGAAAGTAGAAAGGGGTTCGTCGGCAGGCGGGGTGCGCAGCAGATCGGGGCTGGGCACCATGGCGCGCACGTCCTCGTTGATGACCGTCACGCCTTCGCCCGGCATGCCGAACATGGCAGCGATGTTGCGGGCCTGGCCACTGGTGAGGATCAGCATCTCGATGCGGCGGTTGATGGCCGCGCGGGGGTTCTGGCTGTCCAGCGGCGAGCGGTCGGCCATGCCCACCACCTGCAGCACGCTGGATGCCGGCATGCCGCCGCCCATCAGCTGGGCCCGGGCCGACATCGCGCGGTTGCTCGACAGCGACCAGTTGGAAAAGGCCGTCGTGTCGCGCGCGCCGGTGTAGGGCACGGCATCGGTGTGGCCGACGATCAGCATCTGGTTCTCGATGCGGGCGAACAGCGGGCCCATGTTGCGCAGCAGGGTGCGCACGCGTTCATTGGGGATGGCGCTGCCGCGCTCGAACATGCCCTGGCGGTCGGTGTCGTGCAGCATCACGCGCAGGCCATAGGGCGTCACCACGCTGCGCAGGTTGGCGCCCAGTCCGGCGTCGGTGCTCATGTCGGCCAGGATGCGGGCCAGTTGCATCAGGTCCTGCGGGCTTTCATAGCGGGTCTTGCGCAGGCCGGTGTCGCTGTCGCGCGAGGGCGTCTGCGCGTCGGGGTCGCGCGGCAGCGGCTCGCGCGAGATCAGGCTGCCGCGCGGGCCACCCATGGTCTCGGGCATGTAGCCCATGCCTTCGTCGGTGATCTTGCCGCCGGCGGCGCGCATGACTTCTTCGGCACGCTCCTGGCTGCGCGCGGCCAGCACCCACATTACCAGGAAGAGGCACATCAAGGCCAGGCAGAAGTCGGCGAAAGCGACCTTCCACGCGCCGCCATGACCGTGATCGTCATGCTTGCGCGAGCTGCGCTTGATCACGGTCTCGCCGTGCTTCTCGGGCTTGGTGTTGGGGGAGGTGGCCATGCTGGGTGACGCGCTTGGGGATCAGGATTGCGCCTGCAGGTCGTTGATCCAGCCTTCCAGCTGGGCGAAGCTGGGCTTGATGTTCAGCTGCACCAGGCGGCGGCCAGCATCGATGGCCAGCAGCGCGGGCTTGCCCGAGACGTGCGTGCACAGCACGACCTTCACGCATTCGAGGTTGGACAGCTCTTTGTTGACAAGCTGGCGCATCATGTTGCTCAAGGGGTCGAGCACGCCGTAGCACAGGAAGATGCCGATGAAGGTGCCGACCATGGCGGCGGCCACGCGGGCCGCGATGTCACCGGCCGTGGCGCCATCGCCCACCGAATTCATGGCCATCACGATGCCCAGCACGGCGGCCAGGATGCCGAAGCCCGGCATGGCCTCGCCGATCTTCTGCAGCGAGCGCGAGGGCTGCAGAAGCTCTTCGTGGATGGCTTCGAGTTCCTGCTCCAGCACGCCTTCGAGCTCGTGGCCGCTGATCTTGCCCATGGCCATCAGGCGGAAGTTGTCGACGATGAAGTGCAGCAGCTTGGGCTCTTTGAGCACATCGGGGTAGCGCTGGAAGATGGGGCTTTGTTCGGGCGCCTCGACGTGCTCGTCCAGGGCCTTCAGGCCACGGCTGGCGGTTTGCAGCAGCTCGTACATCAGCAGCAGCAACTGGCGCTGGAAGTCTTCGCCCTGGTTCTGGCGCGAGACGGTCTTGCGCAGCTGCGTCACCATCTCGGACAGCACGTGGCGGGGGTTGCCCAGCACGATGGCGCCCAGGCCGGCACCGGCGATGATGAGCAGTTCCAGCGGATGCCAGATGGCCTGGATGGTGCCGCCACCGAGGGCAAAGCCGCCGAAGACGCAGCCCAGGACGATGAGGATGCCAAAGAGTTGCTGCATGTTGGATGACTCCTGTCGTCAAGCGTCCTGAAGGAAGGCCCGCATCTTCTTGAGGGCGCCCTTGTTGATCTGGCACACGCGTGCGTCGGTCAGGCCCAGCACCGCGGCGATTTCCTTGAGGCTGAGCTCGAACTCGTAATAGAGCTGGATCACGCGCTGTTCGCGTTCGTCCAGCGAGGCCAGGGCCTGCTCCAGGCTGCGGCGGCGCAGGTACTGCGCTTCGGGCGAGGCGCTGTCGCTGGCGCGGTTGCTCAGGTCTTCGACCAGTTCATCGAAGCTGGCCAGGGTCTCTGCGTTGTCGGCCATCTGCAGGGCCTGCAGGGCGTCCAGGGTGATGCCGGCGCGCTCGGCGATCTCGCCATCCGTCGGCTCGCGGCCGAGCTGCTTGCGCAGTTCGCGCTGTGTGTCGCGCAGGCGGTGGCTGTCTTGCCGCACGGTGCGCGGACGCCAGTCGAGCCGGCGCAGTTCGTCGAGGATGGCGCCGCGCACGCGCAGCGTGGCGTAGCCGGCGAACTTGTCGTCGGGCACGCCATAGCGGCGCAGCGCCTCCAGCAGGCCCATCAGGCCGATTTGCTCCATGTCCGCGCGGTCCAGCGAAGCGCCGGCCTGCGAGCTGAGCTGGCGCGCGATGCGCTTGACCAGCGGCGCATAGGCCAGCAGGTGCCGCGTCTCGGCCGCGGCGTCGCATTGCGCGACGGCGCTGCTGACTTCTGCGTAACCGGTGTGCAGGTCCATGGTCATTCGATGATCAGCTTGCCGATGAGGGCTTCGCTGAAGGGCTGTTCACGGCCTTCGCTCCGGTAGTTGTCGGCGAAGGTCTTGTTCAGGGTCTGCGCGAAGTCATCGACGTTCATGCGGCCGGCCTCGTCCATCGTGAAGGACGACAGCGAGCGCACGGCCAGGCTGCGCAACAGGGGCAGATGGTCCTTGACCTGCTTTTCGGTGTCCTCGGGGGTCTTGAAGACGATGTCGAGGGCCAGGTAGTGGCTGGGCGCGGCGTCCACCTTGTCCCGCAGCATGACGATGACCTTTTCCAGGTTGACGTACTTGTAGTTGCGCTTGTCGTGCACCGGCGCCGAGGCGTGGTCGCCGGCAGTGGCGGCGCGCGCGCCGGCCGGACCTGCGGACTGCTGGTTCATCCACCACCAGGTGCCTGCGGCCGCGGCGGTCGCACCCAGCACGAGGGCCGCGGCGATGCCAAGGATCAGGGTGAGGGGCTTCTTCTTCATGGCTCAGGCCCTTTCTTCGATCAGCTGAAAGCGCTGGGGCGCCTCCAGGGCGGGGGTGTCGGCATCGCCCAGGGCCAGGCCGGGGCCGCGTTGCGGCTGGCCTTGCTGTTGCCCGCCCTGTCCCTGGCCTTGCGCCAGACCGGCTTCCACGTGGGTGGCCTGGCCGGGCAGGCGGTTCGACAGGTCCTGGCGCAGGCCATCGCTCATGGCCTGAAGCTGTTGCGCCACCTCGGGGTGCGAGGCGCGCAGGTGAACCTGCATCTGGCCGCCTTCATGGCGGATCTGGATTTCGATGTGGCCCAGCATGGGTGGATCGAGGCGGATCAGGGCCTGGTCGCGGCCTTGTCCCAGCGCGAGCTGAAGGCGCTCACCCAGTGCCTCGCGCAGGCTGGATTGACTGGCGCCGGCGGGGTGCGACGGGGTGCTGGGTGCGGGAAGAGGGGCGTCCAGCGCCGAGGCCTGAGGCTGCGCGGCGGCGCCGGTCTGGGGCGCCAGGGTCAAGGCCGGCGTGAGCATGGCCAGCGCATCCTTGGCAGCGAACGATTCGGCGGCCACCGCCGTGCCACCACCGGCCTGTGCGGCCAGGGTGGCCACGATCTGGCGCACCCGTGCCTGTTGCGTGGTGGCCAGGGCGTCGGCGGATGCCGCGTCAGCCGATGCCGAGGCGATGCCGCCTTGCAAGGCCAGGGACAGCGCCGGCGGGCGGGTGGCCGCACCAGCGGGCAGGCCCGGCGCTTGCGCGTTCTGGGCAGCCGGGGCTTGCACACCGGTGGCCGAGGCGTCCAGCTGCCAGACGGCGGACGGGTTGTTCACGCTTTGCATGGCCCACATCGGCAGCGTGGGCAGCGCGCCCGCATCGGTCTGTGCCGTGGTGGACGTTTCTTCCTCGGACAGCTGCGCGGGTTGCGCCATGACCGCCGTCAACAGCGCGGCGTTCGCCAGTGCCAGTGCGGGCTGGGCGGTGTCGGTCGGGCTGGCCGGGTCGGCCTGCGCGGCCTGGTCCAGCACATGGGCGAAGGCGTCCTTGCTGCCGGCTTGCGCCTGTTGCGCGCCCGGCTGGGCTGGCCACGCCGCGGCTTGTCCCACCGGCTGTTGGGACGGGGTGACCTGCGGGGGCAGCATCAAGACATCGGGTGCGTTCATGGTGTGTCGTCCTTCCAGTCGCTGTTGGCCGCATAGGCGATCCAGCCATCGCGTTGCTGGTGCATGGCGTTCATGCGCTCGCTGGTCTGGTTCAACTCGCGGGCGCAGCAGTTGCGTGCCATCTCGTGGGCGCTTTGCAGGCGGGTGAGCGCCTGACGTTCGGGTTGGGTCAGGCTGCGCTGGCGGGCCGTGGCCTGCAGCTCACGCACCAGGCCCGACAGCTCGCGGTCCAGCACAGACAGCGCGGTCCAGTGCTGTGCCGAGGCCGCTTCACGCAGCTGCTGCGTCAGGCTCTGGATGCGGGGCAGGTGGTTCATGGGCCGCTTGAAGGTGTGAGGCAGGCGTTCAGCGCGCACCGGGTCCGTCCTGGATGCCTTGCCAGCCGCGGCGCATGGTCTGCAGCAGCTCGACCACTTCGTCGACCATGCGCACGTCGAGCTGCATGCCCGCCTCATGCAGGCGCGCCGCGCAGTAGTCGTACAGGCGGATCAGGTTGAGGACGACCTCGCCGCCGCTGTCCTGGTCCAGCGAGCTCGACAGGCCATTGAGGATGTCGATGCACTTGTCCAGGCTGCGGGCCTTGAGCTCGAAGCGGCCGGCGGCGATGTGCCCGCGCGCACGTGCCAGCTCCTCGAGCAGGCCATCGGTGAGGATGAGCACGAGTTCCACCGGCGAGGCCTGTGCGGCCTGCGCGCCGAGGTTGACGGCGTGGTAACTGCGGTAGGCGTCTTGGTACATGGGCAGGGCAGACGGGGGGGCCGTCAGGTCGATGAGGTTGAGAAGAGGTTGCTGAGCAGGCCCGAGGTCTCGCTCATCTGCGATTGCAGGCTGCTCAGCCGCGTGAACTGCTGGAGGTAGCGCTCGAAATAGACGCTGTACTGGTTGTCCAGCTTGGTCTGTTGGGTCGTCAGGCCGCGCTGCAGGCTCTGGATGGATTCGTTGCGCTGCTTGATGTAGCCGGAGGTGCTGTTGAGCCAGCTGTCCAGGTACTGGTGGAAGCTGCCCAGCACGCCCGTGTTGGTGGTGCCGGTCTGGCCCAGCAGGGTGTTGAGGCCTTCCGGATGGGCCTTGACGCCGGCCTGCAGCTTGCTGGCGTCGAGCGAGAGGCTGCCGTAGCGGTCGGACGTGATGCCGAAGTCCCTCAGGTTCAGGCCATCCACGTCCTGGCGGACCAGGTCGTTGAGCCGGTTGCGCAGGGCCCGCACGCCGGCATCGGTGGCAAAGGCGGCCGCCGCGGCGCCCGATGCGGCGTTGCCGGTCTTGGTCAGCTCGTCGAGCACGCCCTTGAGCGTGTTGTAGGCGTCGACGAACTTGCGCACATTCGCTTCGGTGCCAGCCTCGTCGCCCGCGACGGTCAGCGTCATCGGTGCCGCCCCCGAGGCCATGGCCTGGGTGACGGTCATCGTCACGCCGGGAATGGCGGTGAAGGTGTTGCTGGCCTGCTGCAGCTTGATGCCGGTGGTCTTCTCGCCCATCCAAACGATGGCGTCCTGCGCGGCGGCCAGCTCTTTGCTGGTGGACAGGGCGTCCTTGAGGGCGCCGGCGGGCAGGGCGCTGGTGTCCAGGGTGATGGCCCCGGCCAGGCCGGACTGCCCGGAAGACATCACCATCTGCATGGTGCCGCCGACGGTCACGATCATGGCGGTGGCCTTGCCGCCGTTGCCGGCCGCCTGGTTGATCGCGCGCGCGATTTCGGCCTGCGACAAGGTGCCGTCGCCATCGCTGTCGGCGGTGCTCAGATTGACGCTGAACGAGCTGCCGTCGCCGAGGTTGACGGTCAGGGGGCCGCCCAGGCTCACCGGCACGGCCGGCAGGTCCTCGAAGGCGACCTGGTGCTGCGTGGCGACTTGCTCGACAAAGATGGAATAGGTGCCGGCCTGTGCCGTGGTGGCGGCCGTGGCCGTGGCCCCCGAGCCCGAGAAGGTGGCGGACATGGCCTGCGCACCCTTTTTGGACGACAGGCCGGTCAGCGCGGTGTCGAAGGTCTTGAGCGCGGTCTGCAGCTTGGTCAGGGCCGCGGCGCGGCTTTGCGCAGTCTGGGTCTGCGTGGTCAGCTGGGTCTGCCGGTTCTGCGTGTAGGCGGTGGCCAGTTGAGAGGCCAGTTGGGTGGGATTGATGTCGGACATGGCGAACTCCTGTTAGCGGCAGAGGGTCTGCTCGAACAGGAAGGCGACGCGGCGCGTGCCAGCCTGAAGGCGGGGGCGTGCAAATGTCACGGATGCGCGGCGCGTGAGCGTGGACTTCATGTGCGGGTCCTCCACCAGAGCTGGGCGCCCATGTCGTCCTGCGATTTCTGCTCGCTGCGGCGCTCTTCGCGGGCCACGGCTTCGCGCTGGCGGGCCATGACCTGGGTCAGCACCTCGCGGCGCAGGGCGGCGGCCTGCAGGGCCTGGCGCGAGGCGGCGATGTCGGCGTCGTGGCGGGCCAGGTCCTCGCGCTGACGCTGGGCCATCTGCAGCACGGCCTGCTTGTAGTTGGCGCAGTTGAGGCTGTAGACGGGCGAGGCCGCGCCGCTGGCGCCACTGCCTTCGCACAGGCTTTCGATGCGTGCCAGGGTGGTCACGACACGTTGGCGCACTTTTTCCTTGGCCGCCATGTCGGAGGTCAGGCTGTCGACCTCGCGCTGGCGCAGGGTCACGAGATGCTGGAGGCCGTCGCCGCGTTGCTTGGTGTTGCTCATGCCATCAATGCCTCGAGTTGCGCCACGGTGTCTTGCAGCGGGGCGGGTTCGCGGGTGCCTTGGGTGAGGAAGGCTTCGATGCGCGGGTACAGGGCCACGGCGCGGTCGGTCAGCGGGTCGGCGCCCGGCACATAGGCGCCCAGCGGCAGCAGCTCGCGCACCTGCGCATGCTTGGCGGCCAGGGCCTTGAGCTCGCGCGCGGCCATCTGGTGCGAAGGGCTGGCGACCAGGGCCATGCAGCGGCTGATCGACTGGTTGATGTCGATGGCCGGGTAATGGCCTTGTTCGGCCAGCGCGCGCGACAGCACGATGTGGCCATCGAGAATGGCGCGCGCCGTGTCGACGACCGGGTCCTGCTGGTCATCGCCTTCGGCCAGCACGGTGTAGATGGCGCTCATGCTGCCTTGCTCATGCTCGCCATTGCCGGCGCTTTCGACCAGTTCGGGCAGCATGCCGAAGACAGAGGGCGGGTAGCCGCGCGTGGCCGGCGGCTCGCCCAGGGCCAGCGCGATCTCGCGGCGGGCCATGGCGTAGCGGGTCAGCGAATCGACCAGCATCAGCACGTGCAGACCCTGGTCGCGAAAGTGGGCGGCGATGGTGTGGCACAGCTCGGTGGCGCGCATGCGCATGAGCGGCGATTCAGCGGCGGGCGCGACCACCGCGATGGCGCGGCGCAGGCCGGCTTCGCCCAGCGACAGGTCGATGAACTCGCGCACTTCGCGGCCGCGCTCGCCGATCAGGCCCACGACGACCACGTCGGCCACCGTCTGGCGCGTGATCAGCCCCAGCAGCACGCTCTTGCCGACGCCGCTGCCGGCCATCAGGCCCACGCGCTGTCCCTTGCCGAGCGTGAGCATGCCGTTGATAGCGCGCACGCCCACATCCAGGCTCTCGCGCACGGGCTGCTTGCGCAGGGGGTTCACGCGGGGCGGCTGCACGGGCAGGGGATGGTCGCCTGTCAGGCGGCCCTTGCCATCCAGCGGCTCGCCCAGGCCATTGACGATGCGGCCCAGCCAGGCCGGCCCGATCATGGGCTGCGCGGTATCGGGGCAGGGCAGCACGCGGGCGCCGGTGATCAGGCCATCGGGCTTCTTGAAAGGCATCAGGTAGGAGACCGCTTCGCGGAAACCCACGACCTGGGCCTCGATCCACTCGCCGGCGCCGGCTTCGATCATGCAGCGCTGGCCGGTGCGGAAGGCGCAGCCCACGCTTTCGAGCAGCAGACCCGAGGCGCCGACGAGCCGCCCGGTGGGCGTGGCCACGGGCACTTCGGCAAGGCGCACCTGGCGCAGGGCCTGTGTGATCACGCCTGGGCCTCCTCTTGCGCGGCCTTGCCCTTGGCCTTGGCTTTGCTGGGGGCCTTGGCTGTGGATGGGGCGGCGTTGACCTGGGCTTGCGCAGCAGGCACGTCAGGCTGTGCCTCGGCCGGGACATCGGTCTGGAGGGGCTCGGCGATCTGCGCCTTGACCTGGGCCATGCAGGCCTGCAGGCGCTGGCGGCAGCCGACATCGACTTCCTGGCCGCCGGTCTTGACGCGGCATTCGCCGCTCGCCAGTTGGGCGTCGGGGATCAGGGTCCAGCGGCTGGCGCGGGCCGGATCCAGTTCGCGGATGCGCTCGCACTCTTCCGGGTTGAGGAAGACCTCGACGCCATCGCGCACGGGTGGCAGGGCGGCCAGGGCCTCGTCGACCAGGTTGAGCAACTGCACGGGGCGCAGCGTGAGTTCGGCACGGATCACCTGGCGCGCGATCACCTCGACCAGCTCGATGACTTCCTTGCGCACGGCGGCCTGGTAGTCGGCCTGCATGCTCTTGAGTGTGTTCACCGCTTCGTCCAGCGGTGCGGCCAGGCTGGCGAACTGGCGCTGGGCCTCTTCGCGCCCCTGGGCACGGCCTTGTATCAGGCCTTCCTGATGGCCCTGGGCCAAGCCTTCTTCGTGGCCTGCCTGCCTGCCAGCGGCCAGGCCATCCTGGTAGCCGCGCTCGACGCCGTGCTGGTAGCCCTCGGCATGCGTGAGCTGCGGTGCGGGCAAGCCGGCACCGTCCGCAGCGTGCATCTCGCCTGCGCCTGCGCCCGCGCCCGCCCCTGCCGTCCCGTGCGTGAGCTGGGACAGCGGCGGAAAGCGGAAGGGGCGGTGATGCGGCTTCATTCGACCACGGCCTCCGCGAACAGGCGCACGTCGATCTCGCCGTCATCGGCCAGCGTCTTGACCTGGGCCATGATCTCCTGACGCACCTGCTCGATGCGGCTCAGGGGCACGGGGCCGGTGCGGCGCATCATGTCCTCGAAACTCTGAGCCTGGCGACGCGGCATGGCCTCCAGGATGGCGCGGCGCACATCGGTCTCGGCGCCCTTGAGCGCGATGGCCCACTGATCGGGCGCGACCTCTTCGATGATGCGCACCAGCGTGGCTTCGGTCTGACGCGAGAGGATGAAGAAGTCGTACATGCTGACTTCGATCTGCGAGACCACATCCGGATCGCGCGAGCGCAAGGACTCCACCACCTCCTGCTTGTTGCCAGGCAGGCGGTTGATGATCTCGGCGGCCTGCTTGATGCCTTCGACGCTGGCGCTTTGCGTGCCCAGGCTGTCCAGGCAGCGGTTGACCAGCTCTTCCAGTTCGCTCAGCAGGTCGCGGTCGATTTCCTTCAGGCGCGCGACATCCAGCAGCAGCTGCTCGCGGCCTTCCTGAGGCAGGGCATCGATGACCTCGCTGGCCAGCGAGGGCGGCAAGAAGGCCAGGAACACGGCCTGCATGCGGGCATGCTCGGCGCAGATGCGGTCGGCCAGCCAGCGCGGCGAGGCCCATTGCAGACGGGCCATCTTGGGGCGGATGGCTTCGCCGTAGATGCTGTCGAGCACGCTGCTGGCGATGTCGTTGCCCAGCGCCAGCCCCAGCGAGCGCTGCAGGAAGGCGCGCGAGGCGCCATGCACGCCGCTTTGCTCGCGGTAGTCATCGAAGAAGTGCTGCAACGCCGACTTGACGGCGTCGACCTTGATGCCGCTCATGCGCGACATCACCTGCGTGATCTCCAGCAGTTCTTCGCGCGAGAGGCAGCGCAGCACGGCGGCCGCGGGCTCCTCGCCCATGCTCAGCAGCACGATGGCGGCCTGCTCGATGGGCACGGCTGCACCGGCGGCGGACGGATCACTGAGTTGATTCTGCTCGGCCATGATTCTGTACCCATTGCTTGACGACTTCGGCGACGCGCTCCGGCTCCTTGGCCGCCAGCACCTTGAGGTGGTCGACCATCACATCGACGGGCGAGCCCGGCGGCGGCAAGTCGTAGTTCTCCAGCAGCGGCGCGGCCGACATGCTGGTCGATGCGGGGGGCAGGGCGGCCCCTGCGGGCGGCGCGGCCGGCGGCAGGGCCAGCGTGGGCTCGCCGGCTTGTGCCGTGGGCAGGGCCGCGCCGGCATGCGCCGCGTCGGCCTGGCCGGCGCGGCAGCCCAGGCCGACGCGGCGCATGCCGGCGCGGCCTGGGCTGCCGCGCCGGCCAGGGGCAGCAAGGTGGCCAGCTCCGTCGTCTGCGGCCGGTTCGCCAGCCAGCGGTGAACCTGGCGGACCAGCGGTCGGCCCAGCAGGAACCACGCGGCCAGGCCACCGATCAGGTAGAACACCTTGCTGCCGATCTGCACCACGTTGTCGGGCTGCTGCCACCACACGGGCGGGATCGGGCGAACGGGGAAGGCCAGGGCCGACACATTGAGCTGGTCGCCACGCTGGGCGTTCAGGCCCAGGCCATTGCGCAAGATGCCGTCGATCTGCGCCAGCTCGGCGGCGCTCCACGGCGTCTTGCGGTCGGTGTTGTTGAGCACCACGGCCACGCTGCGCTTGAGCAGACGGCCCTTGCTGCGCTTGATCTGCATGACGCTGCGGTCATAGGCGTACTGGCGCGTGGTCGCGTTCTTGCGCGCGGCCGAGCCGGCCGGCGACGAAGCGGCCACGGCCACGGGCCGGTTGCTCAGCGAGCCCGGCACGCCCAGCGCCACGGCATCGGCATCGCGTTCGTCACGCATGGCCTCGTTGGTCACGTGCGGCGTGTCGCCATAGGCTTCGCGCGTTTCCTCGATCTGGTCGTTGTCGACCTCGGCCGTCACGCTCACGCGGTAGTTCTCGGCGCCCAGCACCGGGGTCAGCAGATCGTGGACGTTGCGCAGGGTGTCGTCCTGGTAGCGCTTGGCCACATCGCTGGTGTTGCCCTGGATCGCGTCGGGGCCCTGGCTCAGGTCCACCCGCGCCGACAGGAAGTTGCCGGCCTGGTCGATCACCGAGACGTTCTTGGGATCGAGGTGGGCCACGCTGCCGGCCACCATGTTGATG
This sequence comes from uncultured Aquabacterium sp., assembly GCA_964413815.1. GTDB lineage: Bacteria > Pseudomonadota > Gammaproteobacteria > Burkholderiales > Burkholderiaceae_C > Aquabacterium. Next base: position 12,712 of record CAYPUS010000017.1, read on the forward strand.
ACCGATGCGATCTGCTCAGGGCCGAGCGAGCGGCCGGGCTTGAGCACCAGCACGACCGAAGCCGAGCTCTTTTCGCCGTCGTTGACGATGAAGGACGAGGACTTGGCGATCGACAGGTGCACGCGCGCGGAAGCCACCGGGTCCAGCGACACGATGCTTTGCGCCAGCTCGCCTTCGAGGCCGCGCTTGAAGCGCACGTCCTGCACGAATTGCGTCACGCCCAGCGGGTCGTCGCGGTCCATCAGCTCCAGGCCTTCGGGCAGCTTGGCGACCACGCCCTTGGCCGCCAGCAGCATGCGCACCTTGCCAAGTTGGGCATCTGGCACCAGCACCTGGCCGCTGTCGGGGTGCAGGCGATAAGGGATCTGCTCGGCCTCCAGCACGGCCATCATGTCGGCGGCGGCGACCTTCTCGCTGGCACCGAAGACGGGCTTGTAGCTGCTCTGGTCCTGCCAGAGGAACATCATCACCATGGCCGAAAGCGCCAGCGCGACGATGGACAGGGGCACCAGGCTCTTCATGAAGACCGGCGCCAGCGAGGCCAGCGTGCCTTCGGGCAGCAGGCCGCGCCACTTGTCCAGCGGCGTGGGCTTGGCGGTGACCGGGGCGGCGGGGGTGCTCATCGGCTTACAGCGGCAGCTTGATCAGCTCATCCAGTGCGCCGGCAACCTTGTTGCGCACCTGCATGAGCATCGAGAAGGACAGGCTGGCTTCCTGGCTGGCCACCATGGCGCCCACCAGGTCGTCGCTCTCGCCGCTTTCCACTGCGGCCATGCGCTGGCCGGCGTCCACATCCTGCGCGTTGACGCTGTGCAGGGCGGCCTGCATGGCGTCGGAGAAGTTGGCGGGAGAGGCGGCGGACGCGGCATCCGGGCCCGCGATCTGGGCCGACGCCGCGATCTGCTGGGCCTCGGATTGGATGCGCAGCTCGGCGGCGCGCAGCAGGGTGACCATGTTGTCGCTCATGTCCGGATACTTGTTGGATGGTGAATGGTTCGAGCGCCTGATTTAATATTCGGCGTCCCGGGTCGCACGTTGAGTGTGGCGAGCGAACTTTTTTCTGTCATGCATCCTGCTGCTGATTTCATATTTCTGAACCGGGCTGATTGTTTTGAATTCGGGGTGTGCTTGCTGGGAAATAAAGGGGCAAAACAAACCCTATCTCGGTAAATCGAGATATTCACTCCGGTAAATGCGGTGGAATGTGATGTAGCAGGGCCCGGGGCTCAGGGACGGGGATGCGGTACAGGGCGGTCCGGACGCATGGTGTGCATGGTCACAGCGTCGCCCCGGCTGCTTTGAGCGGGGCGGGCGAGGTGCCTGATGTGCAGGTGGCTCATGGTTGCGTCCTTGTTGCGAAGCGGCATGCATCGAACTCAAGGCGGAGCCGTCATGGGCATGGAACGTGATCCATGCCACAGAACCGAGCGCATCGACGCCTTGCGGCCGTCGGTCCATGCACCGGGATGCCATCTGGTGGGATCCCGTTGCGCTGCACTCGACTCTGGCAACCCCGCTATCGTGGTCCCTCTGGAGGGACGGTAGACCGGAGGCTTTGCGACCCCGCCTTTCGTACGGGTATGCCTTGAAGTTGGGCTGATCCTAAGACCAGGCCAAATCCTTTCGCAAGCGCTTGTAACGTCTTGCAACTGCCCTTCGTGAACCAATGCGCGAAAGTGGAGTGGTCAATGCAGCTTTGGTTCAGATTTTCGTCGAAACTGAAAATTAGCAGAAAAAATGAAACTACTGAAAGCGTGTTACCGATGAGGTGCTTGCTTTGAGTAATATTCGACGCAATGAGGGGCTGTATATTCAATTTAATCCATGTCCGGGCGATAGCATGACGAGCCGCAAATCGGTTCAATATGCAAACGATGAATATTCCCTCCACCCCGCCACAGCGTTCGACGGCTCGGCGCCCGTCGCTGACGGTGCTCGATCCCCGGACCTTGGGTCGGCCTGTCCACCTGCTGGGGCGCTTCTGTGAGCGCCTGCGTCAGGACCTGCAGGAGGTCTTCCTCGATGGCCTGAACCGACGCTACCGCGCCGCTTTCCAGATCACATCGGCGCGCATGCTGCCCTGCAAGTCGGCGGGCCGCCCGGATGGCGCGGCCGCCCCGCGCTGGCAAGGCTTCGCCTGCGAGGTCGGCCATGTGGGCTTCAGCCTCGATCGCGATGTGCTGCTGAGCGTGCTGCACCACCGCTATGGCCTGGGTGAGATCGGCGAAGGTCAGGGCCTGGATTCGGCGCAACTGCCCGAGACCGCCTCCGAGGGCCGGCTGGCTGCGATGCTGGGCCTGCAGCTCGTCAACACACTGGCCGCCCGCATCGACAGCGCAGAAGGCGCCGTGCCCGCCGTGCAGGCGCCCGCCGAGTTCGTCAGCGTGCCGGCCTTGCAGCCCACGCGCGAGAGCTGGGTCATCGAGATCGGCCTGCGCGAGACGGCGCACAAGGCCGAAGGCGTGATGCGCTTCGTGCTGGACGAAGCCTGGATGGCCCGCCTGCTGCAGAAACTGGCCCCTGGCCGTGATCGCGGCCGCGACCCTGCCCCTGCCTTGCCGCTGGCCCCGCGCCTGCCCCTCACGCTGGTGGCGCGCCTGGTCGAGCGGCCTTTGACACTGGGCGAGTTGATGGACCTGCACGAAGGCGACGTCATCCCTGTCAGCCTGGGGCTGGCCGATGTGCTCGTCGATGGCGCGCCCCTCATGCGCGCGGCGGTGGCCGAACACAAGGGCAAGCTTTGCCTGACCTCTTTTGAAGACACGGAGTGACACCATGGACCACACCGACGACGACATCGCGCTGGACAAACTGCTTGGCGAAGACACCGAGGCCCAGGCGGCCCCCCGCGCCCCCGCGAGGGCCCCGCGCGACCTCAGCGCGATGATGCGCAAGATCCCCGTGACGCTGACTTTGGAGGTCGGCTCGGCCCGCATCTCCTTGCAGGACCTGACCGAGATGGGCCCCGACAGTGTGGTCGAGCTCGACACCCTGGCCGGCGCGCCGCTGATCATCAAGGTCAACGGCACGCCCATCGGCCGCGCCGAGGTGGTGGTCTCCGGTGAGAACCACGGCCTGCGCGTGGTCGAGCTGGCCGGCCTGGATCTGGGCGCGCTCTCACTATGAACATGGCCATGGCCAGGCGGCACCTGCCGCCGGCCCTTACATTCGTCGCCTTGCTGGCCTGCGGCGCGGCATGCCATGCCGCGAACGTGCCCTTGGTGGCCACCCAGGGCACCCCGGGCGGCACCGAGCTGACCGTCAAGCTGCAGGTCCTGGTCATCATGACCTTGCTCGGCGTGCTGCCGGCGATGGTCCTGATGATGACCTGCTTCACCCGCTTCGTCATCGTGCTGTCCCTGCTGCGTCAGGCGCTGGGCCTGCAGCAAGGCCTGCCCAACCGCATCGTCACCGGCATCGCGCTGATCCTGACCATCCTGGTGATGCGCCCTGTCGGCCAGGAGATCTGGACCGATGCCTTCGTGCCCTACGACCGAGACCAGATCGGCCTGGAAGAAGCGCTGCGCGTGGCCGAGGCGCCCCTGTCGCGCTTCATGCTGGCGCAGACCAACAAGGCCGCCATCACGCAGATCGCCAAGCTGGCCGGTGAAAAGGAAGTCGCCAAGCCCGAAGACCACGCCTTCACCGTGAAGCTGGCCGCCTTCGTGCTCAGCGAACTCAAGACGGCCTTCCAGATCGGCTGCCTGCTGTTCATTCCCTTCCTCGTGGTCGACCTGGTCGTGTCTTCCGTGCTGATGGCTATGGGGATGATGATGCTGTCGCCGCTCGTGATCTCGCTGCCGTTCAAGCTGCTGCTGTTCGTGCTGGTCGACGGCTGGACGCTCACGGTCAACACGCTGGTCAGCAGCGTGCAGGGGGTCTGATGCTGACGCCGGAAGTCGCCGCCGACGTGGTGGCCGAATGCATGCACCTGGTGATGCTGATCGTGTCGGTGATGGTGCTGCCGGGTCTGCTCGTGGGCCTGCTCGTGGCCCTGCTGCAGGCCGCCACCCAGATCAACGAGCAGACGCTGAGCTTCCTGCCCCGCCTGCTTGTGACCCTCTTCGTGATGGGCCTGGCGGGCAACTGGATGTTCAGCGCCCTGATGGACTTTTGCGTCTCGGTCTTCGAGCGGGCCGGCGCGCTCGTGCACTGAGCGCACCGAAACGGGCAAGGCTCTATACGGATGGAAGCGCTGCTCCCCCTGCTGCAAGACACACTGGCACGCCTGTGGTGGCCCTTCTGCCGCGCGATCGCGCTGCTGGCGGCCGCGCCCGTCATCGGTGAGATGGGCGTGCCGGTCAGCGTGCGGGTGCTGCTGGCCCTGGTGCTGGCCGTGATCATGATGCCCATGGCCGTGCCACCCGAGGGCCTGGACCTGATGTCGATGCACGCGGTGGTGCTGTCGGTGGAGCAGGCCATCATCGGCGCCGTGCTGGGCCTGGCCTTCCACCTGGTGACCTCGGCCGTGCTGGTGCTGGGCTTCCTGGCTTCCTCGCAGATGGGCCTGTCGATGGCGGTGATGAACGACCCGCTCAATGGCGCCTCTTCGGATGTGGTCTCCACGCTGCTGTCGCTGCTGGGCATCCTGACCTTCTTCTCGATGGACGGCCACCTGGTGCTGGCCGGCGTGCTGGGCGGCAGCTTCAAGGCCTGGCCCGTCGGCACGGGGCTGGCCAACCTGACGATGCAGACCCTGGTCTACAACGTGGCCTGGGTGTTCTCGGCGGCTGTGCTGCTGGCGGTGCCGGTGGTCTTCGCGACGATGGCCGTGCAGGTCGGCTTTGGCTTCCTGGCGCGGGTGGCGCCCTCGCTGAACGTGTTCGCCCTGGGCTTTTCGGTGGTGACCATGTTCGGCCTGTTCATGCTCAGCCACCTGCTGCGCTTCGTGCCCGAGCACTACCTGCGCATGATGAACCGGGTGCTGGAGATGCTGGCCAGCATGATGACGAAGGCGGGGCCCCATGGCTGAACAGGGCAGCAGCGCCGACCAGACCGAAAAGCCTTCGGCGCAGAAACTGCGCAAGGCCAAGGAAAAAGGCCAGGTCAGCCGTTCGCGCGAGCTGGCCATGGCCGTGGGCCTGCTGATCTGTCTGCGGGTGATCGTCTGGTGGATGCCCGAGTACCTGGAAGACTTCCGCAAGCTTTTCCATTCGGCCTGGCGTGGCCTGGGCGAAGCCGATGCGATGGCCAACACGGGCACGGCTCTGGCCGCCGATGTGTGGCGGCTGCTGTTCAAGTTGCTGGCCCCGCTGGCCATCGTGCCGCTGGCGGTGATCATCGTCTCGGTGGTGCCGGGCGGCTGGGTCTTCACCGGTGAGCACATCCAGCCCAAGCTCAACCGGCTGTCGCCCATGAGCAATCTGGGGCGCCTGTTCACGGGCAAGCACTGGGCGCAATGGCTGGCATCGGTCGCCAAGGTGGCGGTGATGGGCGCGGTGCTGTGGATGCTGGCCACCGACACCCCGCGCGAATACGTCCGCCTGCAGGGCCTGGCGCTGGGCCCGGCCTTGCTGCAGGCCAGCGGCATGCTGCTCGATGCCGTGATGGCCATGTGCGCCGTCTTCCTCCTGTTCGCCCTCATCGACGTGCCGCTGCAGCACTTCTTCTTCATGAAGGGCCAGCGCATGAGCAAGCAGGAGGTCAAGGAAGAGCACAAGACCGCCGAAGGCCGGCCCGAGGTGCGCCAGCGCATGCGCCAGATCCAGCGCCAGATCGCGCAACGCGCCGTGCGCAAGACGGTGCCCCAGGCCGATGTGGTCATCGTCAACCCCACGCACTACGCCGTGGCCCTCAAGTACGACACCGACCGCGCGGAGGCGCCCTATGTCGTGGCCAAGGGCGTCGACGAAATGGCCCTGTTCATCCGCCAGGTGGCCGATGAAAGCGGCGTCGAGGTCGTGCCCGCACCCCCGCTGGCCCGCGCCATCTATCACACCAGCCAGGTCCACCAGCAGATCCCGGCCGCCTTGTACAAGGCGGTGGCCCTGGTGCTGAGCCACGTGCTGCAGATCAAGGCCTTCCGGGGCGGTCAGCGCAACACCGAGCCTGCGCTGCCCACCGACCTGCCCGTGCCCCACCATCTCTCCGCAGAGCCTGCGCCATGAACCTCTTTCGCCAACTAGGCGCGCAACTCGCGCGCCACCAGATCGCCGCGCCGATCTTCATCATGGCCGTCCTGGCCATGGTGATCCTGCCTTTGCCGCCGATGGTGCTGGACGTGCTGTTCACGTTCAACATCGTGCTGAGCATCATCGTCGTGCTGGTGAGCGTCTCGGCCCAGCGGCCGCTGGACTTCTCGGTCTTTCCCACCATCATCCTGGCCTCCACGCTGATGCGGCTGACGCTCAATGTGGCGTCCACCCGCGTCGTGCTGCTCAATGGCCACGAAGGCACCCAGGCGGCCGGCCGCGTGATCGAAGCCTTCGGCCACGTGGTGATCGGCGGCAACATCGTGGTGGGCGTGGTGGTCTTCGTCATCCTGATGATCATCAACTTCGTGGTGGTCACCAAGGGCGCCGAGCGCATCTCCGAGGTCTCGGCGCGCTTCACCCTCGATGCCCTGCCCGGCAAGCAGATGGCCATCGATGCCGACCTCAATGCCGGCCTGATCAACCAGGAAAAGGCCCAGCAGCGGCGCCGCGAGGTGGCCACCGAGGCCGACTTCTATGGCGCCATGGACGGCGCCTCGAAGTTCGTGCGCGGCGACGCGGTCGCCGGCATCCTGATCCTGCTGATCAACATGATCGGCGGCGTGGCCATCGGCGCCTGGATGCACGGCCTGCCGTTTGGGGAGGCGTTCAGCCAGTTCGCGCTGCTGACGATCGGTGACGGCCTGGTCTCGCAGATTCCGGCGCTGCTGCTGTCCGCGGCCGCGGCCATCATCGTCACCCGCATCAGCGACACCGGCAACATCGAGCAGCAGATCAGCTCGCAGATGCTGGCCTCGCCCTCGGTGCTGTACAGCGCGGCCGGCGTGATGGTGGTGCTGGCCGTGATCCCGGGCATGCCCACGCTGCCCTTCGTCAGTTTCGCGGCAGTGCTGGCCTTCGCGGGCTGGCGCATGGCGCAAAGGGTGGCGCGGCAGCCCGCGCAGGTCGACGCTCAGGCGGTGGCCGCGACCCTGATCACGCAGCAGGCCGAGCCCGAACTGGCCTGGGATGCGTTGCCCATCGTCGAGCCCATCACCGTCTCGCTGGGTTACCGCCTGGTCGGGCAGATCAATCCCGCGCAAGGCGCGCCGCTGCTCAAGCGCGTCAAGGGCATCCGCCAGGCCTTGAGCGAATCGCTGGGCGTGCTCTTGCCGCAGGTCGCCGTGCGTGACGACCTGGCCCTCAAGCCCACGCAGTACGCCGTGTTGATCGGCGGCGCGCGGGTCGCCCAGGCCGAGATCTTTCCCGACCGGCTGATGGCCGTGCCCTCGCCGGCCGTCTATGGCGAGCTCGACGGCGTGCCCGGCATCGAGCCGGCCTATGGCTTGCCCGTGACCTGGATCACGCAGGAAGAAAAGTCCCACGCGCTGAGCCTGGGCTATCAGGTCGTCGATGGCCCCAGCGTGGTGGCCACGCACGTGTCCAAGGTGATGCGCGAGCATCTGCCCGAGCTCTTCCGCCACGAGGATGTGGCCGCCCTGCACGAGCGGCTGGCGGCCTTGTCGCCCAAGCTCGCGGCGGCGCTGGACAAGCTGATGACCCACAACCAGCTGCACAAGGTCTACCGCGTGCTGCTGGGCGAGGGCGTCTCGCTCAAGGACATCGTGCCGATCGCCACGACCCTGCTGGAGCATGCCGAGACCGTGAAGGACCCGATCATGCTGGCCGCCGAGGTGCGCTGCACGCTGCGGCGCCAGATCGTCTCCGAGGTCTGCGGGCCGACCGGCGACATGAAGGGCTTCAACCTCAGCGCCGAGCTGGAGAACCTGCTGCTGGGCGCGCTCAATGTGGCCCGTCAGGGCGGCAAGGTGGCGCTCGACAGCTTCCCCATCGATCCCAATCTGCTGGGCCAGCTGCAATCGAACATGCCGGTGGCGCGCGAGCAGATGAAGCAGCAGGCCGTCTCGCCCGTGCTCTTCGTCATGCCGCAGATCCGGCCCTTGCTGGCCCGCTACGCGCGCCTGTTCGCGCCGGGCCTGCAGGTCCTGTCCTACAACGAGATTCCCGAGACCCGCAACGTCGACATCATCGGAACCCTGGGCTGAACGGGCCCGCGGCGTCCATGTGCGGCGCCAGGCCGATGGGCGAGAGCGCTTCCAGCGCCAGCAGCACCTCGGCGCCGGCCTGGAACAGCGGTGCGGGCAGGCTCATGGCGGGGGCCTGCCGAAGCAGCCTGGCGCATTCCTGCGCTTCGAGCGGGTCTGGCCTGGCCGTCGATCCCGCATCGCCATACAGCGGCGCCTGCGTTTCAATGTGGCAGCCCTGCAGCCGCAAGCCCGCACGCGCGACGGCCTGCATGATCAGCTGAGACGCCTTGCCCTCTTGCAGCCTGCGTGCGATGTGTTCGTCCTCGACATGGACGAAGACCATGGCCCCTTGCGGGCTCAGCTGCAGCCGGATCTCGACGCGGCCCAGCAGCGGCAGCATGCAGTCGATGCACAGGCCCCAGGGCTCGCCCGCCACGCGGGCCAGCGCCTTGCGCCGCCGCGCTTCGCGTCGCGCGGCGCTGTCTTCGGGGGGGATCAGTTGCAACTGCACAGGCAGGCCGCACCAGGCATAGGTGGCGAAGTGCCAGCGGTCCGTGTGCAGCAGGGCTTCGGCCTGCGGCGGCAAAGCCGTGCCCAGCCGCGCCAGCACCATGATTCGCCATGAAGCGCCCACCATGGGCGCATCGGGCGCGGCCCAGGCCAGCCGCAGCAGCGCCGCCTGGTCTGGCTGACCCGTGGAGGGGGACCATTCGAAGTGCGGCTGGCCACTGGGTGTGCGCCCGGGACTGCGGTCGACAACGGCCAGCTCCAGCGTCGGCTGGGTGGCGATCACGCGCACCGTCACCACATCGCCCGGCATCAACGATGCGTGGCCGCTGGGCGGGCGGATCGGCAGCGGCTGGCCTTCCTGGGTGCTCAGCAGCGGCAGCCCCGTCTGGGCGTCCAGCGTGAGCTTGAGCGTCTGGCCTTCGAGCGCCTGGCGCAGTTGACCCGGCAGGGCGGAACCCGAAAAGGATGACCCGAGGGAGCGGGTCGGCGGCAGGGGGATGAGGGGCTGGATGCGCATCGTCGACATGCCGCTCTCCTGAAGAAAGGGCCAACCGGCAAAGGTTGGCCCGATGTCGCATGGCCACCCGGCTCAGCGCCGGGTGCCTTCGTGTGACGCCTTGGAGGCGCCTTGCACGTTTACTGCAGCAGGGACATGACCATCTGCGACATGCCGTTGCTCTGCTTGAGCATGGAGGTGCTCGCTTGCATCAGCATCTGCTTGGCGGTCATGTTGGCCGTTTCCGAAG
>CAYPUS010000018.1:0-19809 GCA_964413815.1 uncultured Aquabacterium sp.
TCGCGGAAGTGCTCGGCCACGGCCGTGGCGTAGCTGGCGCCCTGCGTGCGCGTGAGCGGCGGCGCATCGGCGGGTGCGGCCACCACGACCGAGCGCGCCAGGCCGTCCTCGCCCAGGATGTCCTCGATGAACTCCTTGACTTCACGGCCCCGCTCGCCGATCAGGCCCACGACGATGACGTCGGCCTGCGTGTAGCGGGCCATCATGCCCAGCAGCACCGATTTGCCGACACCCGAGCCTGCGAACAGGCCGATGCGCTGGCCGCGGCCGACCGTCAGCATCGCATTGATGGCGCGCACGCCGGTGTCCAGCGGCAGGCGCACGGGATCGCGCTCCATCGCATTGATGGGGCGGCGCGCCAGCGGCTCGCTGCGCACATGCTGCAGCGGGCCTTTGCGGTCCATCGGTTCACCCTGTGCATTGACCACGCGGCCAAGCAGGCCCGAGCCCACGGGCAGGTGGCGGGTGCGGTCTTCGCTGCGGCGCCAGGGGTGGTTGGGGCGGCCCAGCACCGGCGGGTTGACCGGAATGGAGCGCGGCACCACGCGGGCCCCGCTGGCCAGGCCATGCACCTCGGCGGTGGGCATCAGGTAGGCGCGGTCGCCCGCGAAGCCGACCACCTCGGCCAGCACCGGGGTCGACTCCAGGCGGGCTTCGGAATGGATCTCGCACACGGCACCGACCGGCAGCCGCAGGCCGGCGGCCTCCAGCACCAGCCCGGCCACCCGCACGAGCTTGCCCTCGTTTTCCATCACCACGCGCGTGCTGGCACAGGCGTCCAGGTCATCGAGGAATCGGTTCCAGCGCCCCATGGCCACATCGTGGCCGGCGCGGATGGGCATGTTCATGGTTCACCCTCCAGGGGCAGATCCAGCATGGCGGAGCTGGCCTCCGACTCGGTCTCGGGCCATGCGTCCGATTGTGGGTCTTCGCTCTCGGGCAGACGGCGCTCGGTCGGCTCGTGCGCCTCGCGGCCGCCGTTCCAAGGCGCGTGGTGCCCCATCGCGGCGGCGGCGCGTTCCCAGCGCGACTCCACGGTGGCGTCGACCACGGCGATATCGGACTCGACCATACAGCCGCCACGCGTGATGGCCGCATCGGGCACCAGTCGGGCGCCGCGCGCGGCCAGCATCTCGGTCAGCTGGGATTGGGCCAGCGCATGGTCTTCGGGATGCAGCCGCAAGACGATCTGGCGGGCCGAAGCCAGCAAGGCGCCCAGCGCCTCCTCGGCCACATCCACCACCACATCGGCGCGCAACTGCAGCTCACTGCGCACCACCTGCCGCGCCAACTCCAGCGCGACACCGGCGATGCGCCCGGCCAGTTGCTGCTCCAGCGATTCAAGCCTGTGATGGAAGTCTGCCGCCAACGCGCCCACCTGGTCGCTCATGTAGGCGGCCATCTGCGCGGCCTGGGTCTGCTTGTAGCTCTCGAGTGCGGCCAGGCCGTTGCGATAGCCATCCTGGTAGCCGGCGTTGCGCGCTTCGGCCACCAGGGCGTCGACATCGATGGGCGGCTTGGCCGCCTCGGCGGCAGCGGCCGCTGCGGCTGCGGCGGCCGCCTGCTCTTGGGCCTCGGCCTGCCCCGGCACGCCGCCCACCACAGGCCGGCGAACCGGCGTGGCCGGGCGGGCTGGCGCAGCAGCCTGAGGGCCGCGGGCCGCCTTGTTGTGCAAGGACGCTGCGGCGGCAGCGTCGGCCTGGGCAGCCTGGGCCGCATGGCGCACCGTCTGCGATTTCATCGACGGGCGCACCTCGGCGGCTGCGCGTTCGGCCAGGGTGGGCTTGCGCACGCCGCCCTCTTCTTTCGCAGCCGGCTGCGGCACCTCGAAGGTCTGCGGCAACCAGGCCTTGACCGAGCCCAGTTCCTCGCGCGGGATGAAGCGTGTGTACGAACTCGGGGCGCCAGCCGGGGGCGCCGGCTTGTTGTTGCCGCCGGAGTCAGACGTACTCATCGTCGCCTCCGCTCGCTAGCGTGATCTGCCCTTCGTCTGCCAGGCGGCGCACGATCTTGAGCAGCTCCTTCTGTTCGGCCTCGACCTCGGAGAGCTTGACCGGGCCGCGCGATTCGAGGTCTTCGCGCAGGGTCTCGGCCGCGCGGGTGGACATGTTCTTGAACACCTTCTCGCGGATCTCGGGCGAGCCGCCCTTGAGCGCCACGATGAGCGACTCGGTCTGCACTTCCTTGAGCAGGGCCTGGAAGCCCTTGTCGTCCAGCTTGACCAGGTCGTCAAAGGTGAACATGTTGTCCATGATCTTCTGAGCCAGGTCGCTGTCGGCTTCGCGGATGTAGTCGAGGATGGATGTCTCGACGCTGGAGCCCATCAGGTTGATGATCTCGGCCGCGGGCTTGACGCCGCCCAGCGAAGCCTTGCGCGTCTGTGCGCCACCCGCCAGCACACGAGACAGCACCTCATTGAGGTCCTTCATGGCCGAGGGCTGGATGCCGTCCAGCGTGGCGATGCGCACCATCACCTCGTTGCGGTGGCGATCGGAGAAGCACTTGAGGACGCCCGAGGACTGCTCGGGACCGAGGTGGACCAGGATCGCCGCCACGATCTGCGGGTGCTCATTGCGCAGCAGCTCGGCCACCGACACCGAGTCCATCCACTTCAGGCTCTCGATGCCGGCCACATCGCCGTTCTGGATGATCCGGTCGATCAGCAGATTGGCCTTTTCCTCGCCCAGCGCCTTGCGCAGCACGGTCTTGATGTACTCGTCGTTGTTATCGACCAGCGTCCCCATCTCGGGCGCTTCCTTCGCGAAACGATCGAGCACGGCATTGACCCGGTCCCGGTTGACCGTCCGAAGCTTGGCCATGGTTTCACCCAGCGACTGGACCTCTTTGGGCTCCAGTTGCCTGAACACCTCGGCCGCCTCTTCCTCTCCCAGGGACATCAGGAGAATCGCGGCGTCTTCGAGACCTTGCTCGTTCATGGATCGTGTCCTCTTCGAATCGCTCGAATCAATCAGTCAATGTTCAATCGGTCGCCATCCAGCCACGTACCATGTTGGCCACGACCGCGGGGTTCTCGCGTGCGAAGTTCCTGACCGCTTCCAGCCGGTTCATGTTGGCCGGCCCCTCCAGCGCCAGGATCTCGGCCTCATCGGGGCCCGGCAGGGCCTCCTGGTCGTCGACCACGGCGTCCAGTTGCGGGGCCAGCTCTGGCTCGGGCGGCTCGGGCGGCCGCGCTGCCTTGATCGCCGGGCGGATGGCGCCGAACACCACGATCAGCGCGGCCAGTGCCAGGCCCAGCGGCACGGCCAGCGTGCGCACCATGTCGACCGTATCGGGGTTCTGCCACAGCGGGATGGACTCTTGCGTGTCCTTCTCGATGTGGAAGGGGGCGTTGATCACCTTGATGGAGTCGCCACGCCGGTCATCCACGCCGATGGTCTCGCGCACCAGGGCCGTCAACTGGTCGAGCTCATCCTGCGTGAGCGGCTGCGTGGTCGTCTTGCCCTTGGCATCGGTGACGGTGCGGTGGTTGAGCACCACGGCGGCATTCAGGCGCTTGATCGTGCCGGTGGCGTTGCGGGTGACGCGCACGGTGCGGTCGACCTCATAGTTGGTCACGGCCTCGCGGCGGCTGTTGCCACCGGTGCCGCCCATTTGCGCGGGCTGCAGCTGCTGCGCCTGGCCATTGATCGGCGCGGTTGCCGGCACGGGCGGCTGGTTGCTGGCCGCGCCAGGCACGCCGGACGGCAGGGGGTTGCCCTGCCCGACCTGTTCGGTGGTCTGCTGGCTGCGGATGGCCGCCGCGGCCTGCTGGCCCTGGTTGGGCTTGTACTCTTCGGCTGTCGACTCGATCTGCGAGAAGTCCAGCTCGGCGGTCACCTGCGCGCGCAGATTGTCCTTGCCCACCACGGGCTCCAGGATGTCGCGGATGCGCTGGGTGTAGTTGCTCTCGATCTGGCGCACATACTGAAGCTGCTGCGCATCCAGGCCGCCCTGGTCACTGCCCTCTTGCGGGCCCGACAGCAAGGCGCCGGTCTGGTCGACCACGCTCACGGCCTTGGGCGACATCTCGGGCACGCTGGAAGACACCAGGTGCACGATGCCGGCGATCTGCGCCCGGTCCAGCGTGCGGCCGGGATACAGCGTCAGCACCACGGAGGCCGAGGGCTTTTGCTGCTCGCGGAAAAAACCGTTCTGATTGGGCAGCGCCAGATGAATGCGTGCGCTCTGCACGCTGGCCAGGGCCTGGATCGAGCGCGTCAGCTCGCCTTCGAGGCCGCGCTGGAAATTCAGCCGCTCCTGGAACTGGGTCACGCCGAACTTCTGGGTTTCCATGAGCTCGAAGCCCACCACCGAGCCCTTGGGCAGGCCGGCCGAGGCCAGCTTCAGGCGCACATCGTGGACCTTGTCTGCCGGCACCAGGATGGCCGCGCCGCCATCGGCATGCTTGTAGGGCACCTGCATCTGCTGCAACTGGGCCAGGATCGCGCCACCGTCCTTGTCGGACAGGTTGGCGTAAAGCACCCGGTAATCGCCTTCACGCCCATACAGCACCATCGCCAGGAAGATGCCCACGATGGCGACGACGCCGCCGGCGAGCATCATCTTGCGCTGGGTGGGCAGCGCCATCACGCGCTGGACAAAACCAGGCGGCGTGTCGCTCACCGCACCATCCGGTGTGGCGACAGCAAGGGCTTGAGGTGGTGCAACAGTGACGTCCATGAGTGGTCGAAGCGTGGGGGCCGCGCATCGTAGACATGACGATGCCGCAAAGCCGCGTAACGGCCCCATTATTCGTAGTCATGGTCGGCAAAAGTGCCGGGAACAGCCGCCTAAATGCAGACCTCTTTGGCGCATCGCGCGCCAGGGAAGTCCGTAGAGTCAGGGCTGTGGTGAACTGCATCACACCTTGTCGGGATATCGGCACATGGACGTCAAACTCAAGCCCTTCGACTTCGCCCAGGCCGCCGCACGCGCAGGCATGGCCGACGTCGCACGCCGGGTGGAGGCCAAGACCCGCGCCGAAGGCGCCGCAGGCAGCCCATCCGTTGAAAAGCCGAGCTTTCAGAGCTCATTTGCCGGCGCGCTTCAGTCGATCAGCAAATCCCAGGCAACCGCCGCCACCATGCAGCGCGAAGTCCAGTTCGACAATCCCACCGTCAGCCTGGAAGAGACCATGATCGCCATGCAAAAGGCGCAGCTTGGCTTCCAGTCGGCCGTTCAGGTCCGCAACAAGCTCGTTCAGGCTTATACGGATATCATGAACATGCAGGTGTAGCCCACTTCCCTACGCGCTCACGCGCAGGTGTTCGGCGCACCGGGGAAACGGACATGTCTCACACTGCTCGCCCCATCCCGATGGGGCAATTGCTCATTTGCGGCGCGCTCATCGTGACGCTGTCCATGGGCATCCGGCACAGCTTCGGGCTGTGGCTGCAACCCATCACCATGGCCCACGGCTGGACACGCGAGGACTACTCGCTGGCCATGGCCATCCAGAACCTTGTCTGGGGTGCGGCCGGCCCCTTCGTCGGCTGGTGGGCCGACCGCAGCGGCGCATTCAAGGTGCTGTGGGCCGGCGCCCTGCTCTACGCATTGGGCCTGCTGGGCATGGCCACCACCGGCCAGCATGCCGGCTTCGTGCTGACCACCGGCGTGATGATCGGCCTGGCGCAGGCCTGCAGCACCTATGCCGTGATCTACGGCGTGGTCGGCCGCAACATCAGCGTGGCGCAACGCTCATGGGCCATGGGCATCACGGCCGCCGCCGGCTCTTTCGGACAGTTCCTCATGGTGCCCGTCTCCAGCGTCCTGATTCACCAGTTCGGCTGGGCACAGGCCCTGATGGGCCTGGCGGCCTGCGCCCTGCTGATCGGCCCGCTGGCTTTCGGATTGCGGGAACGCGGGCTTGGTGCCGCTGTGCCGGCCCCGTCGGCGGCAGGCCCGGCCGGCCGGCCGCCCGCCGCAACCGCTGAACCCGTCACCGCCGGCCAGGCGCTGCGCGAAGCCATGGGCCACCGCGACTACCTGCTGTTGACGCTGGGTTACTTCGTGTGCGGTTTCCAACTGGCGTTCATCGGCGTGCACCTGCCCTCCTATCTCAAGGACAACCAGTTGCCCGCCCAGGTCGCCACCACCGCCCTGGCCCTGATCGGTCTGTTCAACATACTGGGCAGTTATGCGGCCGGCGCGCTGGGTGCGCGGCTGCGCAAGAACTGGATCCTGTCGGCCATCTACTTCGGCCGCGCCGTGGCCATGACGCTCTTTGTGCTGACGCCGCCCACAGCCTGGAGCGTGGGCCTGTTCGCCGCGGTGATGGGTGCGCTGTGGCTGTCGACCGTGCCGCCCACCAATGCCATCGTCGCGCAGATGCACGGCGTCAAACACTTGTCGATGCTGGGGGGCGTGGTCTTTTTCTCCCACCAGATCGGCTCCTTCCTGGGGGTCTGGCTGGGCGGCCATCTGTATGACATCAGCGGCAGCTACGAGGTCGTCTGGTGGATCGCGGTGGCCCTGGGCCTGATGGCCGCGGCCGTCAACCTGCCGATCCGCGAGCATATCGGCCCGGCACGCCGCGTCCTGGCCACGGCATCATGAGCACGACAACGCATGCCTCACGTGCGCATCGCCTGCGCAAGTTGGGGGCCGCCGTGGTGGTCGCGGCGGTGCTCGCGGCCGTCTTCTGGCTCTACAGCCGCCCCGAGATGGCCTTCGATCTGGCCACCAAACTCTGGAGTTGCCTGTAGCGACCGCAACGCCCCCTTGCCTGGCGACCGAAAACCCGCATGCCCTGGGGCATTTCCGCAGCCGGTCGCGGGGCTGCGCCCCCGGGCGCCCCGGTAGAATCGCGGAATCGAAGGAATCACCATGAAACCCATTTTTGGCAGCATCGTTGCACTGGTCACCCCCATGCACGCGGACGGCAAGGTCGACTACGACAGCCTGCGCAAACTGATTGACTGGCACATCGCCGAAGGCACCAACTGCATCGGCGTGGTCGGCACGACGGGGGAATCGCCCACTGTGACCGTCGAAGAGCACCGCGAGATCATCCGCGTGACCGTCGAGCAGGCGGCCGGCCGTGTGCCGGTCATGGCCGGCGCGGGCGCGAACTCCACCCAGGAGGCGATCGAGCTGAGCGACTATGCCAAGAAGGTCGGCGCCGACTGCACCTTGCAGGTCGTGCCCTACTACAACAAGCCCACGCAAGAAGGCATCTACCAGCACTTCAAGGCCATCGTGGAGGCCGTGGACATCCCGGTGGTGCTCTACAACGTGCCCGGCCGCACCGTGGCGGACATGACACCCGAGACGGCGCTGCGTCTGGCACGCCTGCCCGGCGTCATCGGCATCAAGGAAGCCACCGGCAACCTCGAGCGCGCCGCCTGGCTGATCAAGCAGGCGCCTGAAGGTTTCTCGATCTACTCCGGCGACGACCCCACCGCCATCGCCCTGATGCTGCTGGGCGGCCACGGCAACATCAGCGTCACGGCCAATGTCGCCCCGCGCGCCATGGCCGAGCTGTGCAAGGCCGCGATGGCCCAGGATGCCAAGCGCGCCACCGAAATCCACATGAAGCTGCTGCCTTTGCACAAGCATCTGTTCGCCGAGCCGAACCCGATTCCGGTGAAATGGGCGCTGGCGAAAATGGGCAAGCTTGGTGGTACGCTGCGCCTGCCGCTGACCCCGCTGTCGGAGGCCGCACAACCTCTTGTCGAAACCGCCTTGCGCGAATCCGGCGTGATCTGAAGAACCCCGATCCGATCTCGACCCCGGGCCGGGCCTTGTAGCGCCAGGTACCGGGGTCCGACACCCATTGCCCATGCAGACCTCATCACGTCAACCGACCCTTTCCGCCACGCGCACGCCGGCAGTCGCCCAACGCCTGGCCCTTTGCAGCGCCGTGGCCGCCACGCTCGCCTTGAGCGCAGGCTGCTCGGCCGTCAGCAACACCCTGTCCGGCGAGAAGGTGGACTACCGCACCAGCGGCGCGCAGAGTGTGCGCCTGGACGTGCCGCCCGACCTGAGCCAGTTGCCCGGCCAACAGCGCTATGGGCAGGTGCCCACGGCCAGCATCTCGGCCAACAGCCTGACGAAGCACGAAGCAGCAGCCGAGGCCTCTGCGGCCAGCGGTGCCGTGGTGCCCAGCGAGTTCGGCAACGTCAAGCTGCTGCGCGACGGGCAGACCCGCTGGCTGGTCACCAACGAGACCCCGGACCAGGTCTGGGAAAAGCTGCAAGCCTTCTGGAAGGACACCGGCTTCGAGCTGACCACCGATGACCCCGCGGCGGGCGTGATGGAGACCAGCTGGTCCGAGAACCGCGCCAAGGCTCCGCAGGACGGCATCATCCGCAAGACCCTGGGCCGCGTCTTCGACATGCTGCACGACACCGGCGAGCGGGACATGTACCGCACCCGCGTCGAGCGCACTGAGCAAGGCAGCGAGATCTACATCAGCCACCGTGGCCTGAGCGAAGAATACGAAGACGCGCGCAAGGAGCGCACCACCTGGCGCCCCCGTCCCCGCGATCCCGGCCTGGAAACCGAGATGCTGCGCCGCCTGATGGTCAAGCTGGGCGCACCTGCCGCGGCGGCCGCTGCCGCCGCCCAGGATGCCGAGACCGCCGCCGCAAGCGCTGCGCCGACCACCAACGGCTTGGCGCGCGTGAATGCCGATGGCGTCTCCATCATGGTCGATGGCGATTTCGACCTCGCCTGGCGACGTGTGGGCCTGGCACTGGACCGCAGCGGCTTCACCGTTGAAAGCCGCGACCGCAAACAAGGCAGCTACGACGTGCGCCTGTCCGACAGCGATGTGGAGGCCAACAAGCCTGGCTTCTTCTCCCGCCTGTTCGGCGCCAAGAGCAGCAACACCGATGGCCTGCGCCGCTACAAGGTGATCGTGCAGAACCAGGGTGCGGCCAGCCTCGTCACCATCCAGGACGAGAATGGGCAACCGGCTCAGGGCGATGTGGCCCGTCGCATCGCGAAACAGATCGCCGAGCAACTCGGCTGAACTGGCTGAGGCAAGGGCAGGCCCGGTGGCCCGCCCGCCCCTGCCAAACAAACATCCCGGCAAAAGCCGGGATTTTTTTTATGTCCGCCTGACGCCGCGGCGACAAGCCATCGCCGCGCCGCGGGGACAAACAGCAGGCAAAAAAAAGCCGCTCAGCGAGCGGCTTTTTGGCTGGCTAAGAACTGATTAGTTCGAAGCAGCGCTGGCAGCGTCAGAAGCGGCTTCTGCAGCTTCAGTCGGAGCAGCTTCGGAAGCGACAGGAGCGGGCTCAACAGCGGGAGCGGGCTCGGAAGCGACTTCCGACGTAGCTTCCGGAACGGAGGCTGCGTCAACAGCGGGTTCTTCTTTCTTGCCGCAAGCGGCCAGAGCCATGGCAGCGATCAGCGAAGCCAGCAGGAGCGACTTTTTCATGCTTGTGTCCTCAAAGGAGTGTCAATAAAACCGGTGGTCTTGGAACTATGTGCAGAGCCCACAGTCCCATGAAATACGAGACAAGGGCAAAGGATGCATTGCAACGGGGGTTGCTTTACATTCAGCCATTGATTATACGACGCATCGGGCTATTACCTATAGGCCCAGAAGTGTCGGCGGCAAGGCCGATTCGGAACGTTGCGAAATAACGTCAGTCTCGGTCAGCCATTCGGTCAGCCTGCCCTGTTCACGTGTCCAGATGCCGCCGCCTCGCAGCGGCTCGTTCAAGCGCAGGCCGATCGTGCCGCGCAGCACCAGCATGGGCATCAAGCTGGAAGCCAGATCCTCCGGCACCTGGTAGCACTGCACGCGGTGTGACCAGGTTGTGCGCCAGCTCATCCAGCGCGGATGGTGGCGCGCGAAGCCATCGTAATGGGCCGCCACCAGACGACATTGCGCACCGCGTGAGGCCACGCTCCACTGATGGAAGGCCTCGATCACGCTGCGCTGCCCCAGTGGCCAGCGGCTGAAATCCGTGTCCACCAGGGTCAGGTCGACGGGATGCGCGGCGGCCACGGCCATCGCCGCCTTGAAGCGGTCCTCGAAGTCACGCCAACTGCTGATGCGCCCGAAGGTGTCGCCCGTGGGCGTCTGGGGAGGGATCGTGGTGTCATCCATGCAGCCTCCTTGGATGTCAGGGTCGGGTCAGGCCGGGCTCACGGCTCGGGGTGCAGCCAGCCATCCTCCGCCCACTGATTGAGCAACTCGCGCAGCGCCTCGCTGGCCTTGGCCACCGTGGCCGCATCCAGCCGGCGGGCATCGGCCAGCGCGCGCAGGTGCCGCGCATCGCGCCCCCCCGCCCGCCAGGACTCGCCGTTGGCATACACGCTGCGGGCATCGTAGACCATGCGGGTACGGGGATCCAGCCGCACGCCCACGCCATCCGGCAGGGGCTCGCCGGCCTGGAACCACACGCGGGGTTTGGGCTCGGTCAGCACTTCGCCCAGGGCGGTGGCCAGCGCCTCGGGGTCCTTCAAGGCTTTGGCCACGGCCTCGGTGGCGAACTGCAGCAAGGCATCGGGAACCAGGCCAGGCGTGGCGGTGGCCGGCTGCTTCGGGTCGCGGTACAGGCGCGGCGTTTCAGGTGTGTCCAGCCCCTCCACCAGGCGCACCAGCACCTCGCGGGCCAGCTCGGCTTGCTCGGGCACCCGAAAACCGATCGAGCAGGTCATGC
This sequence comes from uncultured Aquabacterium sp., assembly GCA_964413815.1. Taxonomy (GTDB): domain Bacteria; phylum Pseudomonadota; class Gammaproteobacteria; order Burkholderiales; family Burkholderiaceae_C; genus Aquabacterium. Next base: position 10,620 of record CAYPUS010000018.1, read on the forward strand.
ATTCACCTTGGGCCACGCCATCGTGGCCCCAGCGTGGCGGCAGGTAGAGCATGTCGCCCGGCTCGAGCACCCATTCGTGCTCCGGCTCGAAATTCGACAGGATCTTCAAAGGCACATCGGGCTGCAGGCTGGGGTCCGTCAAAGGACCGACGCGCCACTTGCGCCGCCCCTCCACCTGCAGCAGGAACACATCGTAGGAATCGAAGTGCGGGCCCACGCCACCACCGTCGGTGGCGTAGGAAATCATCAGGTCATCCAGGCGCGCATCGGGCACGAAGCGAAAGCGCTGCAACAGCTCGCTGGCGGCCGGCACATGCAGGTCCAGGCCCTGCACCAGCAAGGTCCAGCCAGGCTGGGACACCGGCGGCAGCATGCGGCGCGTGAAAGGGCCATGACGAAGCTGCCAGGCCGCGGTGGGCTTGCCCTTGGCCGCTCCTTTGCCCACGCCTTTGCCCGCGCCCTTGCCGGCCGGGGCCGGCTGGCCGGTGTGCACGATCACGCGCGATTCGACCTCGTCGCTTTCGGCCAGGGCGAACAGCGCCTTGCGATCGATGGGCGAGGCGATCCCGGGAATGGCCTGGCGAATCAACAAGGGCTTTTTCTGCCAATAGCGCGCCATGAAGGCGCTGGGCGACAGGCCGCCAAGCAGCTGCGAAGGTTTGGCGATGTCCGCGCCTGCCGGGCCGGACGCCGAGGCGCTGGAAGACAAGGATGAAGAAGGGGGACGCTTGCGAGATGTCATGCCCGCATTGTGGCGGCATGCGAGGCCGCGGGCGAGCGGCCGTGAGATGATCGGGGGATCATGATCATTTCCTCTCCCTGTGTCGTGAGCCTTGTCTGGCGTCTCGAAGACGCGCAAGGCCAGCTGATCGACGAGCTCGGCGAACCCATGGAATTCCTGCTTGGGGGCGACGACCTGCTCGCCAAGGTCGAGCAGACCCTGATCGGCCAGACCACCGGCTTCGAGGCCAATCTGTTCCTGGAGCCGGACCAGGCCTTCGGCGATTACCACGCGGAACTGGTCTTCTTCGAGGCGCGCGAGATCTTCCCGCGCGAAGTCTCGGAAGGCATGCAGTTCGAAGGCCCGCCCGAGGGCTCGACCACATCGGACATGCCCAAGGACGCGATCTACACCGTCACCGAGGTCTATGACACCCACGTGGTGCTCGATGGCAATCACCCGCTGGCCGGGATCGCCCTGCGCCTGTCACTGAAGGTGTGCGATGTGCGCCCCGCCACCGAGGAAGAGGTCGAACAAGGCTCTGTGTCGGCCTCGCCCTTCGGCGTGGCTGCGGGCGCGCCGCCCAACCAAACGCTGCACTGACAGCGGCCACTGACACCGGCGGCCGTCATTCATCTGCATCAGCGTGCGCGCAGGCGCGGCGCCTGCGCCTGGCCCCGCTGATCGCTCAGCCCCGGCCCGTGGAGCCGAAGCCGCCTTCGCCACGCTGCGAGGCTTCGAAGCTGTCGACCACGCGAAACTGCGCCTGCACCACCGGCACGATCACCATCTGCGCGATGCGCTCCATCGGCTGGATGGTGAAGGCGGCCTGGCCGCGGTTCCAGCAGCTCACCATCAGCGGCCCCTGGTAATCCGAATCGATCAGGCCGACCAGGTTGCCCAGCACGATGCCCTGCTTGTGACCCAGGCCCGACCTGGGCAGGATCATCGCCGCCAGGCCCGGATCACCCAGGTGCATGGACAGCCCCGTCGGGATCAGCTGCGCCTGACCGGGTTCGAGCACCAGCGGTGCATCGATGCAGGCCCGCAGGTCCAGTCCGGCACTGCCGGGCGTGGCGTAGGCGGGCAGGATCTCGGCCATGCGGGGGTCCAGGATGCGGAGGTCGACGGTGGTCATGCTTGATACGGCTTGAGAAATGATTGGGCGGCGCTGGCACCTGCCTGCGCCTGCAGTCTGACGGCCAGCTCCTGCATCAGCGCACGGGCCAGCGTGAGCTTGTCGGTCGCGCTGCCATCGGCTGGCAAAGGCTTGTGGGCCTGAGCATCGACGATCAGCAGCGCGTTGTCGTCGCGGCCGAAGGTGGCCGGTCCCAGGTTGCCGATGATCAGCGGGATGCGCATGCGCTCGAGCTTGGCGCGCGCATGCGCCAGCAGGTTCTCGCTCTCGGCGGCGAAGCCGACGCAATAAGGCGGTTTGGGCAAGGCGGCGACGGCGGCCAGGATGTCGGGGTTCTCCGTCAGCTCGAAAGTCGGTGCAACCTTCTTGCCTTCCTTCTTGATCTTGTGCTCGCTCAAGGTGGCGGGGCGCCAGTCGGCCACCGCGGCCGTGGCGATGAAGACTTCATGGTGGGCCGCCAGCGGCAGCACGGCGTCGTGCATCTGGGCCGCGGTCATCACGTCGATGCGGCGCACGCCCAGCGGTGTGGGCAGGTGCACGGGGCCCGCGACCAGGGTGACCTCGGCGCCGGCCTCGTGAGCCGCCCGGGCCAGCGCGAAGCCCATCTTGCCGCTGGAATGGTTGGTGATGCCGCGCACCGGATCGATGGGCTCGAAGGTGGGGCCAGCCGTGATCAGCAGCTTGCGCCCTTGCAGCACCTTGGGCTGGAAGAATGCAATCAGGCCATCCAGCAACTCGGACGGCTCCTGCATGCGCCCATCGCCCACTTCCCCGCAAGCCTGATCGCCGTGGCCGGGCCCGAGCAGGTGCGCGCCATCTTGGACCACCTGCGCCAGGTTGCGCTGGGTGGCCGGGTGCGACCACATCTCGCGGTTCATGGCCGGCGCCACCAGCAGCGGGCAGCGCTCACGCGGACGCGCCAGACAGGTCAGGCTCAGCAGATCGTCCGCCCTGCCCTGCGCCAGCTTGGCGATGAAATCGGCACTGGCGGGCGCCACCACGAGGGCATCGGCCTGGCGGCTCACATTGATGTGCGCCATGTTGTTGGGCTCGCGCGCATCCCACTGGCTGGTGAGCACCGGCCGACCCGACAGGGCCTGCATGGTCACCGGTGTGATGAAGGCCTCGGCGGCTTCCGTCATCACGACCTGCACCGTGGCCCCGGCCTTGGTCAGCAGACGGACGAATTCGGCCGACTTGTAGCAGGCGATGCCGCCCGACAGGCCCAGCACGATGTGCCGGCCCAGGAGATCTGAACGTTCTGACATGGCCCGGACTCTAGCAGGGTCTGGGCCCAGGGCCGGCAGGCGCCCGACAAGGCCGCTCAACGGGTGGCGATACCCAATTGATCACGCCAGACGCTGGGCGACAGCCCCGTCCAGCGCTTGAAAGCGAAGGTGAAGGCACGGCGATCCGAAAAGCCCAGCTCGACGCTGATGGACTCCATGCTGATGGCGCGACGCTTGAGCATGGTCTGGGCGCGCTGGCACTTCGCCGCCGACTGCACATCGACATACTTGACGCCCTCGGCCTGAAGGCGGCGCTGCAGCGTGCGGGGATGCAAGCCCAGCGCGGCCGCGGTGGCTTCCAGCCCTTCGCGCAGCAGCTCAGGCCGGCGCTCGAGGGCCCAGCGTACCTCGTCGACGATCTTGCGCTCACCCACCTCGCGGCTCAGGCGCCGCTCGATCTGCTGACGTGCCTGCGTGTGGGCGGCCGGCTCGAAGGTATTGAGCGGCTGATCCAGCCAGCGGCGGTCCATCACCAGGGCGTCGGCGGTGTCCTCGAAGAAGACGGGCACGCCGAAGTGTTCGACGAACTCCTGGCGGTGCATGGGCGCAGGGCCACTCACCCGCACCGACAGCAGGTAAGGCGTGCCCTTGGTGGCGCGGCGCAAGAGCTGGTTGATGGCCGACAGCACCACCTCGCGTACCGGACGGTAGGCGGTGGGGTCGGCACCGGGCACGTTGATCTCGACGCGCAGATGGGCCTCGGAGCCGAATTCATCGAGGTGCAGCGACATCCAGGGTGCCACCAGATCGCGGGCCCAGCCGGCCATCTCCAGTATTTCCCGCAGGGTGGAACACGAAGCGATGAAGGTGTCGAACTCGGCGAAGTGCTCGAAGACGAAGGAGTCGCCCAGCGCGAAGGGGAAGTGATGGCCGCGCGCCCGCGTCACACACATCTGGAAAGCCTTGAACAGCCGCGTCGCCGGCACCTTCAGAGGCTGCTGATCGTTCGCCGCGATCCCGGCATCCCGCAAGACAGGTTCTAGCATGAAACCGCAGACGTTGGCTGCTTGGCGCCAACTGCCGATCGCCGGCAGGGGCACATTGGTAACGTAACTCGGGGTCGAAGGGGGCATGGCCAATCGCAAATTCGAGAATGAAACAGTGCGGGCGACGACTGGTAACAATGCGGGCGAAAAGAAGATGTCGGCGTGTCGGCGTCGTCCGTCCAAATCAATCTATTTCTTTGCCCCGACGCGTGCAATATTGCGCGACATACGCGAGGAAGATAAGGCGACCGGCCGCATCCGAAAACGAAAGCGGCGCACAAGTGAATGTCTCGAAAACCCTCAGTTTGTCCAAAAGCGACAAAGTCGAGGGCGCAAAAAACGATCTATCTGACTTGTATCCACAGCAGATAAAACGATGTTTTTTGCGCAATGTGCAGCCGCCCTCCCTGTGGGCTTTTGCCATGCAAACTGTCAACCCAGGTTGACAGGTCAGCCTTGTTGTTCCCGCCAGGCGCTGGGGGTCGCCCCCTCCCAGCGCTTGAAGGCGGCGGTGAACGCCCGGCGATCGGAGAAGCCCAGACGGGCGCTGACGTCGTCGATGGAGACGTCGGGCTGCAGGAGCCACTGACAGGCCAACTTGTGGCGCATGCGGGCTTGCACGTGCAGGTAGCTGTCGCCCTCGTCCTTGAGTCGGCGCTGCAGCGTGCGCGGATGCAGGTTGAGGCGGTCGGCCATGTCCTCCACGCCCAGCGCCAGCAGCGCGGGATCGCGGTTGATGAGCTCTTCGATCTCGGCGGCCACCCCCTGGCGGCGCGCCTCCTTGCCCAGGCGCTGCTCGGCCAGCATCTGCGCCTGCTCGTGCAGGGCCGGAAAGGCGCCTTCCAGCGGCGCATCCAGGATGCGGCGTTCGAACACCAGGGCGTCGGCATCCGCGCCGAAGGTCACCGGCACGCCAAAGAAGGTTTCGAACTCCGCTGCATTGGCCGGTTTCTCGCACTTCATCGTCACGCCGATGAAGCCTTCCTCGGTGCCTTGCAGCGAGCGGCCGAACTTGCGGATGCACGCCAGGATGCCTTGCGTCACCAGGTGCAGGGGCAAGCCATAGGCGGCCAGATTGGGCAGCGGCACATCGAAGTCCACGAGCACGCGGGCGACGTCGCCCTCTTCCTTGACGTGGAGCTTGAGCCAGGGCAGCACCACGCGGCGGGCCAGATCGGCCACGCGCAGGGCTTCTCGCAACGTCGCGCTGGTGGTCAGCAGCGTCTCGAATTCGGGCAGCGATTCGAAGGCGAAAGTGTCGCCCAGCACCAGCGGGAAATGCTTGTCGGGCGACAGGGCCACGCACTGCTCGAGCAGCGAGATCAATTGCAGCGGGGAGACGCGGGCGTCTTCCAGCCTGATGAGATCGATCTTGATGCCCGCTTCCTTGAACAGGGGCTGGACGTTGAAGCCGCATTTGGCTGACGCCTTGATCCATGCGGAGAGCATGAACAGCGGGATGGGCCGGATGCCCATGGCTTCGAGGACGGCTTGCGGCGGCAGTGGAATACGCATAGGAGAAATCGGCACACCCGGGCGGCCCGTGGCAATCTGGCGTGATCACCTCGCGGGGGCTCATGGCGTGTGCCGAAGTCTAACCAACTAAGTGGGAGCCGGCCTGAGAAATATCAACGGGCCGATCAGGGTGCCGCGTCAGCGGGTGGCCAGTGCCGCGCGCATCAGTTCGCTGGCCTGCACGGGGTCGCGCTGCATGTTGAAGGCGTCCACCCATTCCTTGTAGCCGGGCTGGTCCACCTCGTCCCAGGGGTGGTAGCTTGGCTTGTAGTAAGGGAAATAGTGCTTGAGGATGGGCGCGGCGAAACCAGTGGGCTTGAGCAGCCAGTGCAGGCCCTTGACGTTGAGCTTGACACGCTGCCAGAAAGAGAAGCCATCGGCCTTGAGCATCGCGTTGAGGAACTTGAAGATCACGTAGGGGAACATGATCGTCGCGTGGACCATCGAGGCGATGCGGGTGAAGTAGCTCACCTTCGCGTATTGCATCATGACGTCGTAGGCGACCCCCTTGTGCTCCACCTCCTCGATGGCGTGCCAGGCGTACATGGCGCGCACATTGGGGTGGGCATCGCGCATGATGTCGCGCTCATCGAACATGGGGTGGGCACCGATGGCCGTGAAGTGCTCCAGCGCGCCGGTCAGGCCGATGGTGTACTCGCGGCTGAACTTGCCGCGGTAGTTCTCGAAGAGCAGCTTGTCGAGCCAGCGGGTGAGTTCGTCCACCGGCATGCCCTGGGCGCGCAGGCGCTCGTTGTACTGGGCGTGCACGATGCTGTGCTGGGCTTCCTGGCGGTTGAAATCCTTGATGTCCTGCAGCAGCTTGCGATCGGTGATGCGGTCGCGGAAATCCCGCACCGTGGTCATGAAGAACTTTTCGCCCGGCGGGAAAATCAGGGACATCGCATCGAAGAAGCGCGTCTTGAAGGCGTCGCCGCCGAACCAGTACTTTGGAATGTCGCCATCCAGGCCGAAATCGAGCCGCTCGCGCGGGACGATGGGGTGCTGAAGTGCTTCATTGGGATGTGCCATCTCGTGAACCTCTGTGGGTGTCTCAGGTGGAAGTCGGTGTCTCCGATGGCATCCAATGTAGGGAGATGGGGGGCGGCTTGACAGGATGCGCAATGACATCAAGGTATCGCAGACGACAGCCAAAGAAAAAGGCCTCCGAAGAGGCCTTGGGCGGGAACGAGGTGCAATCCTGGGGATTCAGGTCATGGCCAGATCGCGGCGCATCTGCTCGCTGGCCTGGACCGGGTCCTTGAGGCTGTTGAAGGCGGCCAGCCACTCCTGGTAGCCGTGCTGCTCGGTTTCCTCCCAGGGGTGGTAGCCGGGCTTGTAATAGGTCCAGTAATGCTTGGCCATGGGCTGCAGCAGGCCACCCGGCTTGAACAGCCACCAGGTGCCGGAGGCCAGCAGCTTGGCACGCTGCCAGAAGTTGAAGCCGTCGTGCTTCATCAGGCGGCGCTGCACCACGAAGATCGTGACCGGGAACATCACCGAGGCGTGCACCAGGCCCATGACGCGGGCGAAGTAGCCCACCTTGGCGTAGTCGACCATGACGTCGTAGGCCACGCCCTTGTGCTCGACCTCCTCGATGGCGTGCCAGGCGTACATGGCGCGCACGCGGGGGTCGGCCTCCTTCATCACGTCGCGCTTGTCGAACAGGCTGTGCGCGATGATCGAGGTGAAGTGCTCCAGCGCCGCCGTCAACGAAAGGGTGTGCTTGCGGCTGTAGCGCTTGCGGTAGTCGGTGTTGAGCATCTTGTCGACGTAGCGGGTCAGGCTGTCGACGTCCACGCCCTGCTTGCGCAGGCGGTCATTGTCCTGGCGGTGCACCAGGGTGTGCTGGGCTTCCTGGCGGTTGAAGGCCTGGATGTCTTCCAGCATTTTCGGGTCGGTGACCTGATCGCGGTAGTCGCGCACGCAGGTCATGAAGAACTTCTCGCCTGGCGGGAAGATGATCGACAGCGCATCCCAGAAGCGGGACTTGAAGGGATCGCCGCCGAACCAGTACTTGGGGATGTCGCCATCGAGCCCGAAGTTCAGCTTCTCACGCGGGACGATGGGATGCTGGGCTTGCGCGTGTGCGGGAGCGTTCATGATGGTCACCTCAGTCGGTTCTTATGCTGACTCCACTGTAAGCCCCTGCCCTGCCTAGGCGCAGGATGCGATCTGACAGCAAGGGTGCAGCAGCGACATTGTGGCCGAGAACATTGCGGCCCGGCACGCCGTCATCCGTGAACCCGGTCACGCCGCAAGGGGGGCTCACCCCTTATTAAATGATTTGACAGAACATGCCGATATCCATGAATCCGCACCACAGCCGTGGACTTCCCCTTGGTTGAATCCAGCAACTTGTCGATGTCCGCCACCAGTACCACAGTCAACGCGACCTCCCCCTGGCACGCCACCGATGCCACCCAGCCGGAGGCCTTCCGTTCTTTGATGGTAGGCGCCAGCGTGGTGGGGGGGCTCATTCACATCGCCTTCGGCTGCCTGTTCTACTGGACAGGGGTTCACTCGATGGCCTATGTGAACATCCTCAGCGTGCTGTGCTACGGGGTGGTGTTCGAGTTGGCCCGGCGCAACCGCAGCGCGCGGGCGGCGGCCCTGGCCATCGGCGAGGTGCTGGCCCATGCCATTCTGGCCGTGGCCATCGTGGGCTGGGATACCGGCTTTCACTACTACATTCTGCTGGTGATCCCCGTCACCGTGATCAGCTCGATCAACCCCATCGGGCTCAAGGCGGGCACGGTGCTGGGGGTGATGCTGACCTACCTGGTCCTGGACATCGCCTTTCGGGCCGAAGGCCCCGCCAAGGAGCTGGGCAAAGTGGTCGTCGACGGCCTGCACTACTTCAATGTGTTGGGCGCGATGGTCATCCTCATCTTCCTGGCGGGCTTTTACTTCTATCTGATCAACAAGGCCGCCTCCGCCCTGCGCGACATGGCGTCCACCGACCCCCTGACGCAGCTCAAGAACCGGCGCGCCATCTCCGAGGTGGTCCACCGCGAGGAGAGCCGCGTCAAGCGCGGGCAGCCCTATCTGTCCTTCATCCTGTGCGATCTGGATCACTTCAAGCAGATCAACGACACGATGGGCCACGAGGTGGGTGACAAGGTGCTGCAAAAGGCCAGCGAGGCCTTGCTGTCAGGCGTGCGGGACGTGGACTTCGTGGCGCGCTGGGGCGGCGAGGAGTTCCTCGTGGTGCTGCCGGACACCGACACCGAGGGGGCGCGCCTGGTGGCCGAGCGCCTGCGCCAGAAGGTGGCGGAGGCCACCTGCGAGCACCAGGGCAAGACCTTCCATGTGACGACCACGGTTGGCGTGGCCACCCTGCTGCCCGGCGAAACCGCCGAGCAGTCAATCGCCCGCGCCGACACGGCGCTCTACGACGGCAAGCGGGGCGGGCGCAACCGCGTGGTGCTGGCGCCCACCTGAGCGGTCGGATTCAGACGCGCTCGGCGACCCAGGCCTGGACGCTGGCCAGCGCCTTGGGCAGGCCCGACGCATCGCTGCCGCCGGCCATGGCCATGTCGGG
>CAYPUS010000018.1:19819-21582 GCA_964413815.1 uncultured Aquabacterium sp.
TCGGGCTTGCCGCCGCCCTTGCCACCGACCTGCTGGGCGACGAAGTTGACCAGCTCGCCGGCCTTGACCTTGCCCGTGCTGTCGGCCGTGACCCCTGCCGCGATCTGGACCTTGCCGCCATCCACCGCTGCCAGCACGATAGCGGCGGTCTTGAGCTTGCCCTTGAGCTTGTCCATGGTCTCGCGCAGGGTCTTGGCGTCGGCGCCTTCCAGCGTGGCGGCCAGCACCTTCAGCCCCTTGATGTCGACGGCCTGGGCCATGAGTTCGTCGCCCTGGCTGGAGGCCAGCTTGCCTTTGAGCGCGGCGATTTCCTTTTCCAGCGCGCGGATCTGCTCCTGGGCGCTGGCCACGCGGGCGGGCACCTCCTGGGGCGAGGTCTTGAGCAGGCCGGCCACGCCCTTGAGCGTGCTCTCAAGGTGCTGCGCATAGCTCAGCGCATTGGCGCCGGTGATGGCCTCGACGCGGCGCACGCCAGCGGCCACGCCGCTTTCGGCCACGATCTTGAACAGGCCGATGTCACCCGTGCGCTTGACGTGGGTGCCGCCGCACAGTTCCTTGGAGCTGCCGATGCTCAGCACGCGCACGTTGTCGCCGTACTTCTCGCCAAAGAGCATCATCGCGCCCGACTTCTGGGCGTCGTCCAGGGCCATGACCTGGGCCTGGGTGTCGGCATTGGCCAGGATCTCGGCGTTGACGATCTCTTCGACCTTGCGGATCTCTTCGTCAGTGAGCGGCGCGTTGTGCGCGAAGTCGAAACGGGTGCGGTCGGCCGTGACCTGCGAGCCCTTCTGCTGCACGTGCTCGCCCAGCACCTCGCGCAGGGCCTTGTGCATCAGGTGGGTGGCGCTGTGGTTGCGGATGGTCTTGGCGCGCACATCGGCATCGACGCGGGCGTTGATCACATCGCCCACTTTGATCGCGCCTTCGACGACGCGGCCGTGGTGGCCATAGACATCGGCCTGGATCTTTTGCGTGTCTTCGACGAGGAAGCGGCTGCTGCCGTTGCGCAGCTCGCCACTGTCGCCGGCCTGGCCGCCGGATTCGGCGTAGAAAGGCGTGTTGTCCAGCACGATGACCGCGTCGTCACCGGCCTGGGCCTGCTGGGCCGGTGCGCCGTCCACATAAACGGCGGTGACCTTGGCGCCCTCTCGGGAGAGATGATCGTAGCCATGGAAGACGGTGGGCACGCCGGTGTATTCGAGGCCGGCGGCCATCTTGAACTTGCCGGCGGCGCGGGCCTGCTCGCGCTGGCGCGCCATCGCCGCGTCGAAGCCGGCCTGGTCCACGGTGACGTCGCGCTCGCGGCAGACGTCGGCGGTCAGGTCAACCGGGAAGCCATAGGTGTCGTGCAGCTTGAAGGCGGTCTCGCCATCGATCTGCTTGGCACCGGCGGCCAGGGCGCCTTCCAGGATTTCCATGCCGTTGGCGATGGTCAGGAAGAAGCGCTCTTCTTCGGTCTTCAGCACCTCGGTGATGCGTTGCTGATGCTGGCGCAGTTCAGGGTAGGCATCGCCCATCTGCTCGGCCAGCGCGGCCACCAGCTTGTGGAAGAACGGCGTGCGCGCGCCCAGCTTGTAGCCATGGCGGATGGCGCGGCGGGTGATGCGGCGCAGCACATAGCCACGGCCTTCGTTGCTGGGGATGACGCCATCGGCGACCGTGAAGGCACAGGCACGGATGTGGTCGGCGATGACCTTGAGCGAGGGGCTTTCGGGGTCGAAGCCCTCGCCACCGGCGGCGGCGACGGCCTGGCGTGCCGCGGC
>CAYPUS010000019.1:0-13738 GCA_964413815.1 uncultured Aquabacterium sp.
CCATCCCGGTGTCCATCTTTGTCACGGCACTGGTGTTCCGGTACTTCGGTCTGTCGATCAACACGATGACGCTGGGCGGCCTGGCCATCGCCATCGGCGGCCTGGTTGACGACGCAGTGGTGGACGTCGAGAACGTGTTGCGCCGCCTCAAGCTTGAGCGCCAAAAGCCCGAGGCGGAGCGCATGCCCATGCTGGAGGTGGTCAAGCTGGCCTCGATGGAGGTTCGCTCGGGCATCCTGTACGCAACGGCCATCATCGTCCTGGTGTTCCTGCCCTTGTTTGCGCTGCCCGGCATCGAGGGGCGCTTGTTCGTGCCCCTGGGCATTGCGTTCATCGTCTCGACCATGGCTTCGCTGCTGGTCTCGGTCACTGTGACGCCGGTTCTGGCCTCCTACCTGTTGCCACGCATGAAGAGCCTGGACCACGATGACACCCGCGTGCTGGCCTGGCTGAAAGCGCGTTACCGCAAGGCTTTGCAGGCCGTTTTGAGCGCACCCAGGTCGGCATTGCTGGCCGGTGGACTGGCGGCAGTCTTGTCGGCCGTGGCGGTGCCCTTCTTTGCCACCACCTTTCTGCCGCCATTCAACGAGGGAACGCTGCTGATCGGCTTGCGCTTGAACCCCGGCGTGACCTTGGCCGAATCATCTGCCCTGGCCAGCCAGGCCGAGGTACTGGTGCGAAAGGTGCCTGAAGTCACTCACGTGGGTCGTCGCAGTGGCCGGGCGGAGCTGGATGAACACGCAGAAGGCGTGCACGTCAGTGAATTGGATGTCGGCCTGCTGCCAGCGTCCGAGCTCACGCGCAGCATGGACGAGGTCAAAGCCGACATCCGTTCGCGCCTGTCGATGCTGCCCGCGGCCATTGCCATCGGGCAGCCGATTTCGCACCGCATCGACCACATGCTCTCAGGGGTGCGCTCGCAAATCGCCATCAAGCTGTTCGGTGAAGACCTTGACACCTTGAGGGGGCAGGCCGACGCTTTACGCGGCAAGTTGGCGCAAGTGCCCGGCCTGGCAGACCTGGAGATTGAAAAGCAGGTGCTCGCACCTCAAATCAAGGTGCGGGTGGATTACGACGCAGCGGCGCAGTACGGCGTGCCAACGCCTCAGATCCTGGCGGTGCTCCAAAGCTTGGTGGAGGGGGAAAAGGTCACCCAGGTGGTGGAAGGCAGCCGTCGCTTTGCCCTGGTGGTTCGCCTGCCAGAGAGCGCCCGCACCTTGCAGGGGCTGGGTCAGATCATGCTGGAGACACCGACCGGGCGGATCCCCCTGTCCAAGATCGCCACGATCGAAGACAGCGATGGCCCCAACCAGATCAGCCGCGACGACGGCAAACGCCGCATCGTCTTGTCTGCCAATGCGCAAGGGCGAGCCTTGTCAGACGTGGTGGCCGACATCCGCAAGGTGGTGGCCACCACGCCTTTGCCTGAAGGCTACTTCGTGACCCTGGGCGGGCAGTTTCAGGCACAGGAAGAAGCCAGCCGACTGGTCGGCCTGCTCTCCATGGTGTCGCTGGTGCTGATGTTCGTGGTGCTCTACACCCGCTACAAATCAGCCAACCTGGCTGCGCTGATCATGGCCAACATCCCGCTGGCCCTGGTGGGTGCGGTGCTGGGCTTGTGGCTGGCAGGACAGCCCCTGTCGGTGGCGGCCTTGATCGGCTTCATCACCTTGGCGGGCATCTCGGTGCGCAACGGCATCCTCAAGGTCAGCCACTACCTGAACCTGATGCGACTCGAAGGCGAACGTTTTGACCACGCGATGATCTTGCGCGGCTCGATGGAGCGGCTCAGCCCGGTGTTGATGACCGCTCTGGTGACCGCCTTCGCGCTGGCACCCCTGTTGTTCGAGGCCGAGCGGCCTGGCACCGAGATCCTGCACCCCGTGGCGGTGGTGATCTTCTCAGGCTTGATCAGCTCAACCTTGCTGGACACCTTCCTGACCCCGGCCATGTTCTGGCTGTTTGGCCGACGCGATGCCGAGCGCCTGCTCGGTGACAAGAGCGCCGAAGTTTACTGATTCATTCACCTCAACTGAAAGGACATTCCCATGCGCATTCACCACATCATTGCTTCTTCCCTGCTGGCCTTGGCCTTTGGCGCACAAGCTGGCGACGAGCACAACCACGGCCATGAGCATGGCCATGAGCATCAGTCCCTCCACGGTGGCATCGTCACCGAGGCCAAGGACATGGACTTCGAGTTGGTGGCCAAGCCAGATCAAATTGCCTTGCACGTGAGGGATCACGGCAAACCGGCCAGCGCCAAAGGCGCCACAGCCAAGTTGACCTTGCTCAATGGCGCTGAGAAGACATCGGTGACCTTGTCACCGGCAGGTGACTCTCACCTGCAAGCCATGGGCAACTTTGCGATCAAGAGCGGCACCAAGGTGGTGGCGCTGGTGACGCTGGCAGGCAAAAAACCGATCAACGTCCGGTTCGCGATCAAGTAATGTGGAAATGGCCTGTTGAAAACCTATTCAACAGGCCAGTCTGATCAGTCCAGCATCTTTCTTTGATCGACCCGTTTCAAAGGCTGCTGGCAATCGGTGATGTTGACATACACCCAATCCCCAACGTTCAGATTCATGGCATTCGGAACGGCGACGACACGTTTAGCCCTCAGATTCGGACTGCCTCCGTAGCTGTAGGACGCAACGGCGTAGCGGGCATAGGGTGCATCGGCACCCAACTCTGTTCGGCAGTCTTTGGCGACTCGCTGCATCATGGTTTTGGCTTGACCAATTTCCATGATTTGTGATCGGCGCCATCCTTCCCGGTACCCATAGGGCTCGTAGTCAAGCGTAGAGCACGCGGTTGTCAGCAATGAAATACCTGTGAGCACACAGGTCAGAGTGAATTTGTTCATGATCGGCTCCTGATGAAACACACAACGGGGTGGGTTCGACGAGCCGGAAGCTGAAAGATCTACGCCTGCTGGCGTGTCATCTCAATGACAATTCATCAGAACGGCCCCGTCGAATCAGAGGGAGTCGATCCAGTTGGGGCGCTCGATCCGAGGCGGATCGGATGTTGGATGAAGGTGGGTTTCCAAGGACGAACTGCTGCTCAGTCGTTGAGCTTGACCAAACATCAAGACCCACGGGAAGCAGATGGGCGCTGCACAGGTGACCAGAGCAGCCACAATCGTTCTCAGCCTTTTGGGTGATTTTGGTCGGGTGCTTGCCTGTATCCGCGCGGTCTTGGTGTGAATGCACGTGGTGACCAAAATGCTGGGCACCGGGATCTTGCTCATCTTGACAGTACGTGGCCGCCACAGCCCAACTCAATTGGAGTGGCAGCACGATCATCAAAAGAATGGCAATCAACCGGCGCATGGTCCGCAGTATATCGACCAATGTCCGTGACTACGAAGTGTTTTCTCATGGGCTCGTGCGAGCCCGCAACAGGCGCAAGCCATTGGCCACGACCAGCAAACTGGCCCCCATGTCGGCAAACACAGCCATCCACATCGAGGCGTGTCCAAACACCGCCAGCACAAGAAACACCGCCTTGATGCCCAGCGCCAGGGAAATGTTTTGCCACAGCACAGCATGTGTCAGGCGAGACAAGCGAATCAACTCAGGGATGCGGCGCAGGTCATCGTTCATGATGACCACGTCGGCGGCCTCCATGGCCGTGTCGGTGCCCGCGCCGCCCATCGCAATGCCGATGTCCGCCTTCGCCAACGCAGGCGCGTCGTTGATGCCATCGCCAGTCATGGCGCTCAGCCCATGCTCCGCCCGCAATCGCTCGATGGCTTGCAACTTGTCTTCGGGCAGAAGGTTGCCTCGGGCGTCATCAACACCTGCCTGCTTGGCAATTGTTTGAGCGGTTGCGTCGTTGTCGCCCGTGAGCATGACCGGACGCACGCCAAGTGCTTTGAGTTCAGCGACCGCTTGGCGAGACGACTCCTTGATGGTGTCGGCCACTGCGAACAACGCCAATACACCTTGATCACTGGCCAGCAGTGTCACGCTGCGTCCCGCATGCTCTTGGGCCAGAAGTTTGGCCTCCAGTTCGGGGCTGCACTGCCCACGCTCTTCGATCAAGCGGTGGTTGCCCAGCACATAAGTCGTGGCTTCACGTCGCCCCCGTACACCTCGTCCAGGCAGAGCCTCAAAGTTTTCAAACGCCAGGGGCTCTGCCGTCAAGCCTTGGGCTATGGCTTGCGAGACTGGGTGATCTGATCGAGAGGCCAAACCAGATGCCAACTGAGCGATGGCATCTCGATTACCCTGAAGGGCCTCCCACACCACCAACTTCGGCTTTCCTTCTGTGATGGTGCCCGTTTTGTCCAGCGCGATCACACGCAGATTGCGCGCATCCTCCAGATAGGTGCCTCCCTTGATCAAGATCCCTCGGCGCGCTGCGGCTGCCAGTGCGCTGACCACGGTCACAGGCGTTGAAATCACCAAGGCGCAGGGGCATGCGATGACCAGCAGCACCAGCGCCTTGTAGATCGACTGCATCCAACTCCAGCCCATCAGCCAGGGTGTCAACACCGCAACCGCCACGGCAATCACAAACACGGCGGGGGTGTACAAAGCTGCAAAGCGATCAACAAATCGCTGAGTGGGCGCGCGCGTGCCTTGCGCTTCTTCGACCGCATGGATGATGCGTGCCAAGGTCGTGTTCGATGCGGACGCCGTCACCTTGAAGACGATCTCGCCAGTTTCGTTGATGGTTCCGGCAAACACCGGGTCCCCAGCTTCCTTGTCGACCGGGATGCTTTCTCCAGTGACGGGTGCCTGGTTGATCGCGCTGTTGCCCTGAACCACGGTGCCATCCAATGGCACACGCTCGCCTGGGCGAATGCGAACAAGGCTGCCCAGTTCGACCTGATCGACAGGCACCACTGTCCACTGTCCATCTGCCTGTTGCACCATGGCCTGCTGCGGGGCCAGATCCAGCAAGCCTTTGATGGCGTTGCGTGCCCGATCGACCGACCGAGCCTCGATCAACTCAGCGATGGCGTAGAGGGCCATCACCATGGCCGCCTCAGGCCATTGACCAATGACGAAGGCACCGGTAACCGCCACCGTCATCAAGGCATTGATGTTGAGCTTGCCTTGGCGCAAAGCCCACAAGCCTTTGCGGTAGGTGCCCAGGCCAGCCAGCGCGATGGCACCGGCTGCGACCGCAAGACCGATCGCCTTGAACAAAGCAGTATCAGGCGCGAAAAAGCCGATGCACTCCGCTGCGATGGCCAGGCCCAAAGCCCAGATTAGCCTAGACCCACCCTCACTTCCACTGTGCTCATCATGGGCATTGTGTTCGCTTGGTGTTTTGGTCTGCGTTGCAAGCAGAGGTTGGGGATCAAACCCCGCTTTGCGAATGGCTTGCAGTGCCTGGCGCAACGCCTGCTCCGTGGCCTGGATGTCCAGCGTCCGAGCGCTCAGTTGAAACCTCAGTGCCCTGATGCCGGGGATGGCATCCACAGCGCGGCGGATTTCCGCTTCCTCTGAGGAACAGTCCATAGAGGCGATGTGGAACATGGTCCACCCAGCGTCCGGGGGTTTGGGCGAGATCGCCGCCGCAGTGGATGCCCCTGCGCATCCGCAACTGTGATTCTCGCAAGCTGAGGGGCTGGTGTTTTCGGGCGATGTGGTTCGGGGCGTGGTCATGACCGTATTTGAAACCCTGAAGTAGGTACAGAGTCAAGCGGTAATATGGCCGTATCTGCTTGCCAACAGGAACCCGCCATGAAAATAGGTGACTTGTCAGCCCAGTCTGGCACCCCTGTGGAAACGATTCGCTTCTACGAGCGCGAGGGCCTGCTTCCAAAGCCTTCACGCACCATCAGCAACTACCGGATCTATGAAGGGCCCCACGTCGAACGTCTAGCCTTTATTCGCCACTGTCGATCACTGGACATGGCCCTGGATGAAATTCGGGCTCTGCTGGCGCTCCAGGCAGCCCCCAACGAGAGTTGTGAGGCCGTGAACAACGTGCTGGATGAGCACATCGAACACGTGGCCCAACGGATTCGAGAGCTGACCGCCTTGAAAAAACAACTGGTGGCACTGCGGGGGCAATGTGCTCAGGCAAAAGATGTCGCGCATTGCGGCATCTTGAGTGGACTTGGCCAGGGGGAGACTCTTGAGCAGCAGACAGCTCGACAACATGTCTCAGCAAGCCACGGCAAACGCCGTTGATCGACACCCGTTGATCATCTGACCAATGTTAATCTCAACCTTGGAAGGACTCAAGACGGTGGTCATCGGAGCCCATATGGCCGAGGTTCGCTCAATGACTCCTGGAAGTCACTGTCTCTGGCAACGCGGGCATCTCTTCGCCACTCCACCAGAGCCAGGATGAAACACCGGACGTCCGCAAGACGCGTTCTTTTTCCGCCCGATCCTTCGGGGGCATGAATGCGCTGATGACATGCAAAGGCAGCGGCAATGGTCCCGCGTCCAAGAGCAACGCATTGGGAAACGCAGCGGCGCTCCTGGCGTCGTAACGCAGCGGTTTGACAAAGCGCCTGCCCTGAGCCACGAGTTCATGCACCAGAGGCAGTTCATGCACACCCTCCACCGGGATCCAGTGCTCGCTGGTCAACATCAAACTGGCCGCATCAATTTCATAGGTGTGCTCACGGCGAGCGCGGATCAGTACCGCCAGCACCAAACGTACCTTGTATCCGCTGTCGGCGTCACGGGCTTCAAACAATGGCGCGAAGACCCGCTCAATGCGCTCCCAGGTCTTGGTGACCACCAGCAGGGGTGCATCGGGCATGTGCTTGATCCAAACACGTCGCCCCAGGGCCGTTACCTCGCTGACCTTGAATTCTCCGATGACCACAGCCAGAGGGCTTTGCCCTTCGTGCGGATGCAAGACCGCCAGCTTGTTACGACGGCGCTGAGCTACCTCGAATTTGCTGGCTTCGCTGAAGGGCTCGGGCACATACAAGCGCTCACTCAGCCCAACGCCCTTGACCATCACGTCCTCGGCCGCATTCATCAGGTATTTGTGCAGGACACCTTGATTGCGCTTGCCCTCCATGGCCGGGCTCCATCGGTTGAAGCCTGCCCGCTCGAACAGGAAGTGCATCAGGGCATGCAGGCTCATGCGCCGCCTGGGTGCTTCCACCTCGTTCACGTCATGCGTTTCACCTCTTACCAAGCTACGCCCCACCATGCGAACCCACGGAAAGTCCACACGCAGTTGAATCTGCCCAGGCACCATCTCCAGAACAGCCTCGCCCACCAATTCGCCCAGACCTGATTGTTGCCACTCTGGCTCGAAGGATGGGCACGATGGGTGATGTCGACACCCGGTTTCCGGCATGCGCTTGACAACGAACTGACGGTGCCGCGCCACGTACATCTCCACACCACCAGGAACACACAGACATCGGGGACGTTCGGGGGTCTCGTACACGTGTGCCAGCAGATCCTGCATGTCTGGCGCGCTTGCATCCACCACCCGCCCTTTGATGGAAAAGCGCTGACTGTCGCCTTCAGCGCTTTGACGGGTGGGCATGGTGTTCACACCAGCTCATCGAGCAGTTGCTCGATGGTCGGCTTGTGGCGAGCCAGCAGTTCGCGCACCGCACTGCGTTCGCTGATGCCCAGGATCAGGCCGACATCGTCCTCATCAGCGCCACGCTCATAGAGGCGTGCCACGACGGTGCGACGCACAGACAGCGCCGTCACGCCTTTCATCTCGGCATAGCGAAACAGCTTGCGATAGGTCTCCAGGATCGGTCGACACAAGAACCGTCGCTGACCAGGCGCACCATAGGGTGTGATCTTGAACCCCTCGCCTGCTGTGGACAGGAACAAGCGGCTATCTGGATCAAGCCCTCTATAAGCGCCGTCCCGTCCCGATCCCAGCCCGAACCTCAGGCGCTCTTCCAGGTAGTTTGAAAGCGATTCGTCCAACCTCGTGCTGGCGAAGTGCAATGGGCGGGCCTTTCCGGTAATGGCCACCTCGGCACGCATCTGGGAGTGGCGCCGAACGCTGCCATCGGAGTTCAGGTAGTCCCTCACTTCGAGGCGGGCGATTTCCAGGGGACGTGCGCCCGTGGCAAACAGGAGATAGAACAGCGACAGATCATGCCAGGCCCGATTGCTGCGCCCCTTGATGCGCTTGCCTGCCTGGATGATCTCATCCATGGAGACGATGCGGCTTGAACGATGTCCGACCGTCTTTCTCGGATCGAAATCCTCCAAGGCCGTCAGGATGGCATCGCGGTGCAGACGCAAGCGTCTGACGAATGCAGCGCCATCTTCATTCAAGCCATCGATGTCGGCCACTTGGCTCAACTGCACCGCAATGGCTTTGATGCGCCGCTCAACCGCCGTGCGTGACACGCCAAACCGCGCGGCCACGGCCTCATAGGTGTCGCCATCGATGACCTCCTTGAGCATCCTGATCGAATGGGCAACGGTGCCCCCGTCTGGTTCCAGTTCTGGTGCGCATGACATGACCCTCTCCCTGCTTTGTTTACTTGTCCTCACGCTGCCAAAGCGCCTTCATGCTCAACCCTGATCGCAATTTTCACCAGTCGAAATCGCCGGTGAAGGCGGGGGGTTTCGGCATCAGGCAGATCTGCTTTGGCGTGGACAAAAGCCACGTGAAAACACCCAGAAGCAAGCAAGTTCCGTGGCACCGCCCCGCATGGGCTGAGGCACACTTCCCATGCATTGGCGTGTGCCAAGTCCCCTGCGCGCTCAATGTCGGGGCAAGGCATGCCAAGCAAGGTGCATGGCAAGGGGGTGGGCTCTGCAAGCGTGAACATTGGCTTCAGCAAGGGGCGTCAGGCACGGCTACTCTGTTCAGCGATCCATTGCCTGATGTCCTCCACCCGCCAGACGGTCACGCGCACCGACAGCTTGACGGGTTCAGGAAAGGTGCGCGTCTGCACGCGCCGCCACAGTGTGGACTTGGAGATGGGAACAAATTGCAGAACCTGTGCCTGTCGGAGAAAGCCAACTTGCGGCAATGATGGCGCCGCAACAGCATGGACAGGTGCCGCGGGCACGACAACGGCACCCCGGTTGGGTTTAGGCATGATCTGGCCTCTTCACGGCGAATGCCGATGGAAGACATGACCTGCTCTGTAGCGGCGGCGCTAGGTCAGGGTTTGCGCATGCCGATAGGGACGCACGACTCCGGCATCACATCGGCGGCGTCCCGGTCGCACGGTGTGGTTGTGAGCAACTCCAAGTACATAGTGCCTCGTCAACGGGATGGCTCAGCGCAACGTGGACAGGCACAGGCAGGCAGGTATCGACTGCGACGGTGGCGCAACATGCGTCCCGATATCACCTTAGCGGACGACATGGGACGCCTCAAGGCAAGAACGGCTTGTGCTCCTCGAAATCGTCCGTGAAGTCGGCCCCTTGCGCGTGGCGCTTGCCAGCATCAACCAGGTCGCGTTGAGTAGCTACTTGACGACAACAGCAGCAACCACAGGCTCCATGGTGTCCGTGGCTGACGAAACACTTGCATCATCGCCGGTCGCTTCCAGCTCCTGAGCAAGCACACCAGATGCTTGAACATTTGCTGCTGGGGCTGGCACAGACTCGGGACCGCCCTCACCCCGTTCACCCATGGCATTCATGCGGCGCCTCAGGCCAGTGGCCAGATTGCGAGCCCCGTTGGCCACGTCGCGCACCTGACGTTTGAGGCTGGCGCGCTGGATGTCCACCGCCTGCGCAGTGATCACTTCATGGATCTCCAGCGTCTGGAGCAGTGGCATCAACTGGTCCAGCTTGCCCAGGACCTCCAGGAAGCGACGCCCAAACGACGACAGCACACTGACGTCCACCGACAGGGCCACGGTGTCATACGTCGCCACACTGGTGATCCCATGAGCCTTGAACAAGGCTTCTGCGCCATCGATGGCACTGTTCAAGCTCTCGTTGACCGCGTCAAGCTTCGCCCGAATGCTGCCCTCCACTTTGACGATGTCATCGTGATCCAGCCGCGTGCGTGCGATCACCGAGATGAAGTGCATGTTGAGTTGCAAGGTGTTGAACAGGCGAACAAAGAAGCGCTTGCCCTCTGCGCTGGTGAAGCACGTGGGCATCTTCACACTGGCCGCTTCGATGCGCCTGAAATCTGCCTTGCTTTCTTTGGCCAGGATCCGGTCGTTGACCCCGCCTTGGTCCATCTTGACGATCTGGTGAATATCAGACATGTCGCGCTCCCGTGACTGGCGTGCTCGCCACCATCTTGCGAACCGCGTTCGTGCATCACCACCGGGAATCATCGGCAATTGAAGCCCCTTTCGGCATCAGCCCCCGTTTTGGCATGGAACCATCTTGACCATCCTCATGGCAAGGCACTACCTTGCTGACATGCGGCAGCTGGCCCTGCATTCAAACAAGGCAAGCCCTGGAGTTCACATCAAACCCTTGACGGTCACCACCGTTCCGATGCCATCGAAGCGACTTTCGTGGTGAGTGCACGACCGCACTGACGCGGCATGCGCGCCCTCACCCAGAAAGCCTTCTTCGATCGGTAGCTGGCACACCGATCCGAACGGGCTCACCACCCGATCAAGCCAGCCCTGGAGTCTCTTCATCGCCATCGGCAGTGCGTCATAACACCTTGCCGACTGTTCATCACCCTGTGGGGCATTGCCCCACCCGTGGTGCGCCGTGCCTCCCAATTTCACATGGAGGCCACGATGCTGCACACGAGCACATCCCTGGTTCACCCCCCAGCTGCCTTGAATGGCTTCATGGGGGCGACGCAGTCCGTTTTTCCGGATCAACCGCCAGACCCACAGTCGCTGGACGATCCGACCGAACGCATCGACTGGAGCGAGGAGGACATCGTCTTCTTGCACTGGCGCTTGCTGCAGGAGATCAACCAGTTGTCTGACCCGACCACGCCGTTGGAAGACAAGTTCGACACCCTGCGCTGGGTGTTCACCGAGCGAGAAAAGGACCAACAGCCCTTCTCATTCGTGAACTGCCTGCGTGTTGTGGGCTGCAGCCCGCTGTCGCCCATCGCGTACTGTGGCCTTGTGGATGCGCAAGACATCCGCGACCACATCCGCAACAAGCTCAAAGCCTGGCTGTCTGAATCGCTTGAGCGCTATCCCCAGTGGGTTCGAGATGCCATCGCCAGCAACCCCCATTGGGTTGAAGCGCGCCTGGCCAGGAATCCCCAATGGATCAATGAACAGCTCAAGCAGATGTCCGAGCAGGGCGATCTGTTCACCTGATCCCAACCGCCTCAAAACAGGGCCGAGGCCAGATCTGTCCGATCAGCCCTGGCCCTCAACTCACACATGGAGTGCCATATGCACAAACAAGCCCATGCCCACGGCCACCGCATTCCGATGCTGATGGTCGATGAGCCCCAGGACATCGAGTTCCTGGTCAAGGAAAGTGAAGTCCTGACGGGCCAGGCTGGCCGCATCTTTGTCATCGCCGGTGCCGACTGGCTGACCTACCGCGTGCTGTGGAGCCAGGCAGGTTTCAAGGTCGAACGCCTGGACGACAAAGGCCAGGTCTTGCACACGCAGCACCAACTGCCCTGGGAGTTCGTCGAGCACAGCGTGATCGAAGCACTGCAGGCGGGCCAGTTGTTCACCCCATCGGTTCGCCATCGCGGCTGACCGCTGCTCTATCCCCTGGAGGACATGTCATCAACACGGAGTTCATCATGAACAACCCCGAGTACGAAGCTCGCATTGAAGACGTCAAACGCCGGGCCCACGGTCGCTGGACCGAAATCCTGGGCAGCCTGGGCGTTGGCGAACAGATCCTCAAGAAACGGAACCTGCCTTGCCCGCTTTGTGGCGGCACCGACCGGTTTCAGTACACCGACAAATTCGGTGAAGGCAACTACCACTGTCGCGCCTGTGGCGCGGGAGGTGGCTTCAAGCTGCTGCAGGCCGTCACAGGCCTGGATTTCAACACCGCGCTCAAGGAAGTCGAGCGCGTGGTGGGCGCCTCGCCCCCTGCCCCGCATGTGGCATCACCGGAGCCGTCGGCCGAGCGCATGAAGGCCCTGGCCAAGCGGCTCTGGGAAGAAGCCAAGCCCGTGACGCCCGGTGATGAGGTGGACCGCTACCTGTCCGGTCGGCGGCTCGCCTTGGCCCACTACCCCAAGGTGCTGCGCCTGCATCCAGCGCTGGGCTATTACGAGAAGGATCCGACCTCGGGCAAGTCGCGCAAAGTGGCCGAATACGCCGCCATGCTGGCTTGCATCCAGGGTGCCGATGGTCACGCAGTCACGCTGCACCGCACGTATCTGAAGGATGGCCGCAAGGCCAATGTGAGCGAGGCCAAAAAGGTTCTCTCCTCGGGTATCAATGGTGCTTCCGTGCGCTTGTTCGAACCCGAGCACGAACTGGCCATTGCCGAGGGCATCGAGACCGCCATGGCTGTGCACCTGGCCACCGGCAAACCCGTGTGGGCAGGACTCAATGCCGGAAACCTGGAAAAGCTGTGGCTGCCCGACTCGGTGCAGAGCATCTGCATCTATGCCGATAACGATGCCCAAGCGGACTTTGACGGCCAGATGTTTGCCTTTGCCCTGGCTAGGCGGCTGAAGAAGCAGGAGCACCAGAGCGGCCCCCGGCAAGTGCGGGTGCTCTTGCCCAAGACCCCGGGCACCGACTGGGCCGATGTGTGGCTGGCCAAGGCGGAGCACGCCTCCCGAACCACGTAAGTCATGTATCCCCACTGGTAGCTGTCAGACCAGGCCAAGCCACATGGCAAGGCAAAGACAGCCCTGGCGTTTTGTATGAGTGATTTGTAAGTTGGGCGCAGCCCTGGCCTGTGGTCAGTTTGCGCCCTGTGTGGATGGGTCAACACCCATCCGTCATCAACCCTGGCGGGGATGTGCATCCCCGCATGTGGGTCATGCCGTCTCCGCCATTTCTTTCCCGAACAGGAGCTTGATATGAGAAGCGGACGTTCCCTGGTGAGCCTGGCCCATGAACTTGAGCGCCAGTTGCAATCAAAGAAGGACCTGGTGGTCCCCTCGTCGCTGTTGCGGCACGACACCGATGACACAGGCGAGACCCGCCTCGTCATTGGCGAAGGCGGGGTCTCCACGCCCTATGGCGTTTTGCCGCTGGCGCGCCGCCAGTTGGCGGACAAACTGAAGATTCCCTATGCGTACTTCGAGCGCATGCGCTCCGAGCAGCCGGTGCTGCTGGACCGCAACGTGAACACCTGGCTGCAAAGCGACGATGACCGTCGCATGATCCGCACGCTCGATGGCAAGGTCCGGGCCGTGCTGTCGGACCGCTACCGTCGCCTTGACAACTTCGATCTGGCAGAAAGCGTGCTGCCCATCCTGCAGCAGTTACCCGATGTGCGCTTTGAGTCGGTGGAACTCACCGACACGAGGATGTACATCAAGTGCATCACACCGCAATTGAAGGTCGAAATGGCGCCCGGCGACATCGTGCAGGCTGGCGTGGTCATCTCCAATTCGGAGGTGGGACAAGGAACGCTGTCGGTGCAGCCCTTGCTGTATCGACTGGTGTGCCGCAATGGCCTGATTGCTTCAGACCGCTCCTTGCGCAAAACCCACGTTGGGCGGGCACTCGGATCTGACGAAAGCATCATGGTCTTCAAGGACGACACCTTGCAGGCCGACGACAAGGCCTTCTTCCTGAAGGTGCGCGACGTCGTGCAGGCGGCCGTGTCGGAAGCGACATTCATGCAGGCCGCGCAAAAGATGCAAAAGACTTTGCAGATCCCTCTGGTCGGCAACCCTGTGAAGACGGTGGAGGTGCTGGCCCAGCGCTACACCCTGA
>CAYPUS010000019.1:13748-20726 GCA_964413815.1 uncultured Aquabacterium sp.
ACCCTGAACGACACCGAACGCGCCGGGGTGCTGCGTCACCTGATCGCCGAAGGTGATCTGTCGGGGTATGGCTTGGTCAATGCCGTCACCCACTTCTCCCAGGAAGTGGAAGACTACGACCGGGCCACCGAGTTTGAAGCTCTGGGCGGGAAGTTGATCGAACTGCCCGTCAAGGAATGGAAGGAACTGACGCAGGCCGTTTGATCCGATGTGCAAGCAGGCTCATCCCAATGGGCCAGCTTTCGCAGCAGTGACCGCACCACCAGGGCCTTGGCTCTGGTGGCTTTCCTACTTCCCCACCAGGCACCCAGCATGTCGCCGACTGGGGCAACAAATGCGGCAGGGAGTGTGGGCCTTTGTGGATGGCAAGCGCGGCATCCCCCCGCTCTCGGGCATTGATCCCAATTGACGCCCATGAATATGCTGAGCTGACTCATCACTCCCAACACACAACACCAAAGCAGTCACACCTCGCCACCACACCTGGCCCATCTCGTTTCACATCCGGGCAGACCGACAGGAGAAGACCATGAGCAGCATCCAGTTCACCGATGTGCAGTTGACCAATTTGTATTTGCTTCAGGCCATCAGGCTGGGCATCGCACAAGATCGGGTATCGACATGCTGCAAGTTCGGGCTGGATACGGCGCAGGCCGAGTACCTTGGTGCCATGAGCCAGGAAGATGTATGGTCATTCATTGCTCACATCGGCCAAAGCACCCTCTTCCCTCCCCGACAGGATCTACTCGCCTTGCTCAAGGCGCCTGCGCCACTTCAGGCTTCACTGGCCGCCGTTCACGCCCCAAGGCCGCAGCAACTCGCGTCCATGGTGCCCGCAAGCACGTCGTGATCGGAGGGCGCCACGATGTCAACACGTGCCGATCGACAACTCAGCGCCATGCGCCTGGCGCGGGACTGCGCTCAACTGGGCGCCCGGGTGCGCACCATCCATCACCTGACCGGGCTCAACCCTCGGGACGTGCAAAGGCTGTTCTTCAACGACCCACAAGCCATCCCAAGAGGTCGTCCACCCAACTCCTTGGAGTGGTACCACGGTGCCAATCTCATCGCGAGAGCTGAATCGTCCATCTTCATGTCGATCTACCGCCGCCTGCGCAACACTGGATTCGGCGCCGCAGAGACGCTGGTCGGCGCCTATCGCGGGTACCAAGCGGTCTGCCAATGTCCGCACCGCATCAGCTTTGACCGGGCGTTTGATCTGGCATCGCACACTGACGGCATCTGGCTGGCCAGCACCCCGGTGTTCGATGTCATCGCTTGTCCGACCTGCGGCAGCGATGTGCTGATGGCCATCGGCACCATGGTCCACGCGGGCGACAACTGTCCGTTCTGCAAACTGGTGCAGCGCTACAGTTGCGACCCTCGGCTCCAGGCCTCATTTCCCAAGCACGGGATGGCGACCGCACCTGCCACTGCCTCCTGAACCGATGGCCTTGAAATCAGCCTACTTTCAGTTGATCCAGGGTCTTGCCAGCGGCCAAAGCGGCCTTGATCCACTTAGGCTGAAGTCCCCGTCCGCTCCAGGTCTCGCCTGTGTCAACGTTGCGATATTTTGGGGCGACCTTGCTTCCTGCTGCAGCACTAGGGCGGATCGCCACACCGGCCTTCAACCCCAGGTCGGCCACAGTCAAACCATTCGCAGCCAACAGTTGCTTGATGTGGTCAATCACCCCAGCTCGCTCTGCCTTGCGGGCGTCTTGCAACTGCCTGTCCAAGTCCAAGGCCTGCTTGTCCAGGGCGGCTTTCTGAGCCAGGAGTTCGTGATACGTGGTCATGATTACCGTGTTTGGCTATCGCCGATTGTTGATTTCAACATCCTACAGTGCATGCTCCACGGCTTCGTGGCCAACGCGTCTGCATCCTCGTCGTTGCGTGCAAAGTCTGGCAACCAACACTCGCTGCCATCACGTCACGCCACACCACGCCAACCATGCAACATGGCGAACAATTTTAGCCTTTTGGGTCACCCAAGTGCCCTCCGTTTGGAGCAAGATCGAGGGCTAAACCCCGATACCTACAATAGAGATAATTTCTCTCTGGGAGTTCAGTGATGGCAAAACGATTGGTCTTGTTTAACCACAAAGGTGGCGTCAGCAAAACTACGACCGTCTACAACCTTGGTTGGATGCTTGCCGAGCAGGGGCATCGGGTCTTACTGGTCGACGCCGACCCGCAATGCAATCTCACCAGCTTGATACTCGGCGACGACTTCGACGCGTACTACTTGGAAGACGCTACTCGACTTCAGAACATCAGGGACGGAGTCGCGCCGGCCTTTACGGGGAAGCCCACACCCATCCAGCCGGTGACATGCAGATCTCCTGCGCGCCAGCCCCGAGTGCACCTATTGGCCGGCCACGCGACACTCTCCGAATACGATGCGTCATTGACCTTCGCGCAGACTTCGAATGCACTGGCTACGCTCCAAAACCTGCCCGGCGCTTTTCATGAACTGATCCGCCAAGTCGAAGAAACCAACCAGATCGAGTACACGATCATTGACCTCAACCCTGGCCTGAGTGCGATCAACCAGAACCTGTTTCTTAACTCTGATTTCTTCTTGATACCAACCAACCCTGACCCATTTTCCATCATGGCGTTGCAGACGCTGGAATCCATCTTTCCGCGATGGGCCAACTGGAAGATTGGCAACGAGGCGGCGTTCCAAGAATCGGCCTACCCTTTGCGACCTGGCCTGCCCAAATTCGCCGGCACAGTAATCCAGCGCTTCAACGTGCGAAAGGGGCGTGCGGCTGCACCGTATCGTGACAACATCGCAGAGATCAAGACAGTTACCCAGAATCGACTGTATCCCGCACTTAGGAATGCAGGGCTGACACTGCCCGACATCGATTACCCAGAAGTGCTGCGCAACGACGGTTTCTGCTTGGAGGAAATCCCCGATTTTGGTGCATTGCTTCCGCGCTCCCACGAGTCTGGGGTACCAGTATTCTCGCTACGCGATAACGAGCTAGGCGCCACAGGAATCGTCTTGGCGAACACGATCGACAAGCGCAACCAGATCCGTGACCAATACATCACCGTCGCAGAGTCACTGCGGAATCTCACGAGCTAAAAGACCATGCTCAACGCCAAGGGAGTGTTTCACAGGAATATAAACCAAGCCAATGAGCTTGGCGGCCTATACGATTACCTGAGCACCTCGGTTGCCATTCCCGAGCAGTTCGAAGACTTGCTGCGCTCGCAAATTGTCAATGCCGTGAGCGCATTCGACAAACTGATGCACGATTTGATACGTATCGGCATGGTAAAGATATTCGAAAACCAAAGGCCCTCCACCGGAAAATACTTGAGCGAGAGCATAGCCATTCAGTACCTTCCTTCGCTTCTGGCCAGCGCGGTTCCACCGCCGCCCGTTCGCTTCGAGGAAATCGTCCGCGAAAAGCTCAGCAAATTGTCGTTTCAGGATCCAACGAAGGTTGCAGATGGCCTCAGCTACATCTGGAATGAACCCCAGAAGTGGCAGCAAATCGCCCTGGGCCTCGGAATGTCCGACGAAAACGCCAAGCGCAAGTTGAAGCTGATCATTACGCGTCGAAACGCCATCGTGCATGAAGCTGATCTCGATCCAGTGACCAGTCAGAAGCAGGGCATTACGCGTGCGGAAGCGACGGACATTGCCAATTTTCTTCGGGCTCTCGGCGATCGAATCTGCGACTTAGTCGTGTAACGCCAGGTATTCGCGTGCGATTCAGATGTACGCGGAAGGATGAGGCCAGCCACCGACCTTGACCGAATATTGATCGCAATTAAGCGATCTGCTGCGTCTTCTTGGCCGAGGGACACCCGATTGGAAAGACGTCACGCCATTGGTCCCTCTCATGGAACGAGAAGGCCACGGTGTCAGTTAGATTGACGTCCGTCGCTCT
This sequence comes from uncultured Aquabacterium sp., assembly GCA_964413815.1. Lineage (GTDB taxonomy): Bacteria > Pseudomonadota > Gammaproteobacteria > Burkholderiales > Burkholderiaceae_C > Aquabacterium. The sequence continues at coordinate 17,660 of CAYPUS010000019.1, forward strand.
ACGCTCTAGTCCGCACTTGCCCCCATTCGTCAAGTCCTGATCGCGAAAGACCAAATGATTAGACGGCATTGTGAGGTGCACGCAGTAACGCATGGTGACCAAATTGCTGGGTCATTTGCAATGAACCACCATGCTTGCCCCGTCTCTTCCACACAGCACCTTTGCGTCGTCTGACCCCGGCTTCGAGGCCTTACCCATTGATGCCCTGTTGTCGCAAAACGATGACCTGATCGCCCGCATCAAGCTCTGTCATGGGTCTGACCGTACCGAGTTCGAACAAACCATCCTGTCACTTATCAGACGATACGCCAACCTAGTACACCTGCTGCCAGCCACATCAGACAACTACTTCTGCCCCCCTGGCGGCCTGTTGCGCCTGGGCATGGAAGCCAGCTTCTTCAGCCTGCAGGGCACCGACGCACACATCTTCTCCGGTCGCTCCACCATCTCGGCACGCCGCCACCTGGAACCACGCTGGCGTCTGGCCACCTTTGTCGCAGGCCTGTGTTGCGAGGCCCACCGGGTCCTCAGCCACATCATCGTGACCGACGCCCCGGGCGAGGTCTGGCCAGCCTACCTTTATCCCCTGGGTGACTGGCTGATAGCACGCCAGGCAGACCGCTACTTCTTGCGCTGGCGCCCACAGGCCATCGAGACACGCAGCCTGGGCGTGTTCACGCTGGCCCATGTCGTGCCACCTGCGGTCATGCATTACCTGGCTGAAGACAACACAGTCATCGTGCCTCACCTCATGGCCAGCGTCAGCGGCATCTCGCAGTATCGCGATCACAACGTGCTGGACGAGTTGGTCCAGCGCTCATTGGCGCTGGTGATTGACCGCAACCTGCTGGCCAACGCCGATCGCTATGGCACGCCCCAATACGGTTCGCACCTGGAACGCTACCTGGTTGACGCGCTGAGGCATCTCGCGGTCTCCAACTCGGGGTGGCAGGCCAATCGCGAGAAGTCTCGCGTCTGGTTCGGTCCCGATGGCCTGTTCCTGGCGTGGCCCAGCGCTGCCGAAGACCTCCAAAAGCAACTGGACGCCGCCCAGCTGCCAGGCATTCCAAAAGCGCCGGAGACCATCATGGAGGTGCTCCTGCTGGCCGGTGTCTTCGAACCCACGCCCGCAGGAGCCCCAATCTGGCTCATCCAACCACCAGGCGGCAAAGCCAAGATCGATGCAGTCAAGCTGTCTTCTCAGGCGATCCTGTTTGCAGGACATGACTCGTTGCCGCCGCCTCTGGCGGAGAGCCTCACGAATGCGCCAAGCAACAACAGTCCGTCGGTCCAAGCAGGCGAACAGGTTGCACCAAAGTCTCGACCAGATGGCCCGCCAGGCACACAACTCTCGCTCATCCCTGGCAGCGCCGAGCAAACCCCACAAGCAGCTTCGAATGTCCGAGAGGCTCAAGCCGGAGCGGCACTTTTGTCGACCGCCCCGCCGCCTGCCTTGGCATCGACAAGCGACGCCCAATCAAATCAGCAAGCAACGATTGGTCTTCAAGCGCCGCTGCGCCTCAACCCCGTGGTGCGTGACGCATTGACCGCGGTGGTCCACTCCATGAATACAGGTGCTGGACCCGCCCAGTGTTGCACTGTCGCCTTGGGGGTGTTTGTGCCTCTGCACGAATTCGAGCGCCGCGGCATTCAGCCGTCTATGGCCCTGCGTGCGCTGTCGGATGTTCACATGCTGGTTCGCACCCAGGCCAAAGGCCCACCCACCACATCAAGAGATTTCAATGGCACACCGACCGTGGGTTTGACCATTGATCCGCGCTTCATCAGCGGCGTGGACATGGAAGCATTTGCCTCGCCAGAGGCTCAGGGCGGGTGACGTGCCCATCCGCCGCTACGAGATGCCATGGCGTCACGCCTACGAGGCCTACGCAGGTCTTGCCTGGGGCATCGCGCTGATGTTCTTCACAGCCGTCGGCGCCATCGGCCAATTGCCAAGTGTTCTTGCTTTCCCCCTGTCCATCGCTTGCCTTGGCATGAGCGTCCTCAGGGTCTCGCAGGCGCTGCGCATTCTCGTGCTGAGGGCATCTCTGTCCGGTCATGCCATCCAGGTGATCAGCACGCAAACCCAGGCGCGGTGGTGTCAGGATTCAACGGCCGTGTTCCTTGGGTTCGGCTTCGAGTGGCGGCCCGTGCACTCTCAGCGTCTGTATGAACTGGCCAAGATCGACTACCGCGACTTCACGGTATCTCCGCGCCTCCTTAGTCTGCTGGGCTATGACAGCGCACCCCAACCAGATGCCGAGATTGGCTTGCCTTACATACACGGCGTCGAGCCCCATGAGGTGCCGCTGCATCGCCCCTTGCAGAACTTCGAAGGCGGCACGCTGCTGGTCGGCACCACCCAATCCGGCAAAGGTGTGGCCCTGGCCAACCTGATCACCCAAGCCGTCAGACGAGGCGACGTGGTGATCGTCATCGACCCCAAGAACAGCCGTCGCCTCAAGCGCGTGGTTGAGCGAGCCTGCCAGGACTGGCGGGAGCCCGACACCTTCATGGAGTTTCATCCGGCCTTCCCGGAAGCCGGTGTGCGGCTGGACTTCACCTTCAACTGGCAAAAGCCCACCGAGATCGCATCACGCATCCAGTCGATCATGCCGCCGGACACGGCCGGTGCGTTCTCCGCCTTTGGCTGGGATGCGGTCAACGTGGTCGTGCAAGGTCTGGTCGAACTGGAAGAGCGCCCCAATTTGGCCAAGCTGACCCGCTACATCGAGGGTGGTATCGAGCCCGTTCTGGAGGGCTCGTTGCGCCGCTTCTATGAGGAAACCTTGGGGCCCGCCTGGCGTGAGTTGCCCGAAATGAAGAAGCTGATGCAGGAGGCTCATCGAGGCCACATGAAGCGCCCATCGGAAGCCGCCAGCACCGAGTTGATGGCCTTCGTCGCGTACTACGAACACCACATTGCCCAGTCACAACGCAGCAAGGTGATCGATGCCCAGGTGCGCACCTTCAGGCACAACCGGGAGCACTACCAGAAAATCACGGCCAACCTGTTGCCCGTGCTGTCGATGCTGACCTCGGGCGACCTGGGCCGCACGCTGTCGCC
>CAYPUS010000020.1:0-20700 GCA_964413815.1 uncultured Aquabacterium sp.
TGTGCTCCATGCAGCACACGCTGGAAGAGGTGCAGTACAAGGCCATTTCGGCCATGGTGCTCAAGTTGTTCGCCGAGCATGGCAACGACCTGACCATCACCGCCCTGCGCGAGGCCTTCAAGACCGGCAACATCGAAGCCCTGGGCCTGGTCAACGACCAGCGCATCAAGGACCTGGCCGTGATGCTCAACCCCTACACCCGAGGCGGCCAGTACGAGCGCTTCTTCGAGGGGCCCAGCAACGTCGATTTCAGCAACGATTTCATCGTCATCGAAAACGAGGAACTCAAGCGCCGCCCCGACCTGCACGCCGTTGTCAACATCCTGTTGCTGCACCAGATCACCGGCGAGATGTACCTCAGCCGCAACCGGCGCAAGGTGCTGTTCATTGACGAGCTCAAGCAGCAGCTCGGCGATATCGGGGCCGATGACCCCGTCAAGGCCGCCGTGATCGAGGAAGCGGCCCGGCGCGCCCGCAAATACGGCGGAGCCTTGGGCACGGCAACCCAGAGCGCCGACGACTTCTATGGCTCGGCCCAGATGGAAGCCGCGTTCAACTGTTCGGACTGGGTGTTCCTGCTGCGCCAGAAGCCCGAATCCATCGAGATGCTGGACCGCAAGGGCAGGCTGACCATGGACGAGCCCAAGAAGCGCTTGTTGAACTCGCTCAGGACCGAGGCGGGCGTGTACTCCGAGCTGTACATCTCCTCCCCGGTGGGCGAAGGGGTGGCGCGCAACATCCTGGATCCGGCCACGCACCTGCTGTTTTCCAACAAGCTGGAGGACAACGCGCCCATCGACGAGCTGCGCGCGCAAGGTCTGAGCATCGATGCAGCCATCACCGAACTGCTGCGGCGCCGGGGGCACACCGTATGAAAGCGATCAGCCTCATCCCTGCCCTGGTGCAGTCGCTGCTCACCCTGATCGTGGTCGCTGCCGCCTTGCTGCTCTATGACCGCACTGTGGTGCGCCCAGCGCTGCGCATCGGCATGGTCGATGTGGCCGAGGTGTACCGGCAAAAGGAAGCCGAGTTCACGCAACTGCTCACCAAGGCCGGCTCGGAAGACGATCGGCAAAACGCCATGCTGATGGCGCGCACCTTCGCCCAACGCCTGCCCATTGCGCTGGAGGAATTGCCCCGCGACTGCGCATGCCTGGTGGTACTCAAAGGCGCTGTGGCCGGGCCCACACCGCACACCGTGGACTTGACCGCTCAGTTGCGCCAGAAAGTGGGGATGCCATGACCTTGCAGATCGTCCGCATCCCGCCGCCCGTGCCCTGGCATGTGCGCAGCTATCGCCAAGCCCGGCAATCCTTTTGCGACCAACTGGCCCACATGCGTCGCCGCTGGTATCTCTACCTTCCGGTGTTCGCCATCTGGGCGCTGGCCTACGTCCGGTTGTTCCTGGATCCCACCCCACGCCTGCCCATTGTCTTCAACTGGACGCCCAGCCTGCCCTACCGTGTCGCCTATCGCGTGAGCTGGAAACAGACTGTTCCGCCCGCCTTGCACCGTGGTGACTACATCCTGTTCGCCTTCGCTGGCGATGCACAGCAGCACTACCCGGGCCTGCGCGGTCAGCCCTTCTTCAAGATGGTCAGGGGCCTGCCCGGTGACACCATCACCGTCCAAGACCGCATGGTGTTGATCAACGGCGAGTCGGTGGGGCATGCCAAGGCTCAGACCTTCGACCACCGTGGGCTCGATCCCATTCAGCCCACGGTGATCCCACCGGGCAGCTACTACGTCCAGGGCAGCAGCCCCGACAGCTTTGACTCGCGCTACCGCAGCAGCGGTCTGGTCCGCGCCGAGCAGGTCATCGGGCTCGTGCGGCCCCTGTTCTGAGGAACATGACATGCAAGCCTGTCCATGCCACCTCCAGCAACACCGCAAGTGCCGCAATGGCCGCAATGACGTGCGCCACTCGGCGCCTCGCTTGATCCTGTGCATCTGGATCGCTGGTTTGGCATCTGCAGCCCACGCTCAGGCCCAGACCACGCCCAAGCGGCCGGCCCAGCAACTGGCCGAAAGTCGCGCCCACAGCAGCCCAGTCACTCAAAGCGCCAGCACGCCTGCGTCCACGCCAGACGATGTGCCTCTGGAGGACTACCTGGCACTGCTGGCGCAAATCTCGCCTGCCGCGCGCGACGGCGCTCAAGCCTACTTGCGTGCGTTCGCGCAACGCTGCGGGCGGCCCCTCACCGCGCTGGCGTTGCGCAAGGCCATTGCCCAGGGCAGCGGTGACCCGGTCCTCATGGGCATGGTCAGCGCCAGCCACCCCAGCCAACTGGCGCAGCGTGATGCCCTGCTGAGCCAACTCGCTCAACGCATCCGTTGCGACGCTCGGGGTCAGCCATGAAGCCCAAGAGCCCACAGTTGATGGTGATGGCCTGCCTGCTGACCATGGCATGCACAGGTGCGGGCTCATGCGCTTGGGGCGTGGACCTGGGCAGCATCGGTCCGACCTATCCGATCAGCGAAGCCAACCTGCTGGAGTTCATTGCGCAACGCCTGCGAGAAAAGCAAGCCAATGGCGAACTGGCTCGACTGCAGGACCAAGCCCGTGAGCGCGGCATTCAGGCCGTGCGCCAGCCACAGCCTGTGGCCGGGCTGCGCACCACGCAACAGCCGCGCACCTTCTACTTCGACCCCAGCTTCACGCTGGATCGCAACATCCTGGATCCCCAGGGGCACCTGATGTTTGCCGCTGGCTCGCGCCACAACCCGCTGGACGTGGTGTCCCTGTCCAGACACCTGCTGTTCTTCGACGCCCGTGATGCACGGCAGGTGAGCCGCGCTCGGGAGTTGATCCAGCGCTACCAGGGCCAGCTCAAGGCGATCCTGACAGCTGGCTCCTACCTGGACCTGATGAAAGCCTGGCGCACGCCGGTTTACTACGACCAGCAAGGTGTGCTGACCCGGCGCCTGGGCATCGCACAGGTGCCCGCTCTGGTCTCGCAGGAAGGCAAGCGCCTGCGCGTGGATGAGTTGGAGGTGACACCATGACCCGATCCACCCCAAAAGCAAGATGGCGTCAATCGTGGGATCACATCGCGGCGATCCTGTTGATTTGCTTGCTGGCCATGACCAGCCAGCACAGCCACGCGGCGGGCATCGCCACCTGCACAGGCAAGTTCCCCAACCCCGTCACCGACATCTGCTGGAGCTGCATCCTGCCCATCAGCCTGGGCAGCATCCCCATCGCCAACTTCGGCGGCCAGGAAGACATTGCCAACCCAGGCAGCCCTGTGTGCAGTTGCGGTGTGAACCCGGTCATCGGTCTGTCTATCGGCTTTTGGGAACCGGCTCGCCATGTCGACGTCGTGCGCAAGCCGTTCTGCCTGACCTCACTGGGCGGCATCGACCTGAACCCGGGCCTGCCCGCCCCGGAAGCCGCCCGCTTCACCCACGCTGAAGGCGACGGCGATGGCGGCAGTTTCTAACAGGCCCATTTCTACGTGAACCCGATGCTGTACTGGCTGGAGGTCGTGACCGACTTTCCCTGCCTGGAAAAGGGCAGCTTCGATCTGGCCTATCTCACCGAGGTCGATCCGCTGTGGAACGACGACGAGTTGACCCTGATCCTCAACCCGGATGCGGTGTTGTTCGCCAACCCCATCGCGATTGCCGCCTGCGCCGCCGATTGCGTGGCCGCCTCACAGGGCTTTGGCATCAAGGAATTGTTCTGGTGCGCAGGATGCCAGGGCGGCATCTACCCGCTGGATGGCCAAGTGCCCTACCACTTGGGCGGTGTTCGCACGGCCGTTCTGCTGGCCCAGCGCCTGACCACCAAGATGCACCGCGAGTTGATCGCCTGGGGATGGCATGGCACGCCCGGCCTGTGTGGCCCCTACTTCGAGCCCGTCATGGACAAGACGGCCTACAAGACACAACTCACCTACCCCATCCCCAACACCGAAAAGGACGGCGGCAGGTGCTGCCAGCCTTTCGGGCGCAGCACCGTGATCTGGGGGGCCGGCAAGGAATACCCGGTGCGCGGCGAAGACTTCGCCTTCATGTTGTTTCGCAAAAGGAACTGCTGTGTCGGCTTCTGACTTCCATCAACCTTCACGCTGGGGCTTCGGTCTTGGCCTGTCCATGCTGCTTGCACTGAGCGCACAGGCCCAAACCACACCGGTCATCACCGAAGCAGACATCGCTCGGGCCAGGCGCGCGCAACCCACCATCACGGACCAGGACATCGAACGTGCTCGGAAAGCGCACGGCGTGCCCAGCGCCGCAGACTTGGAACGTGTGCCCGACACAGCGGGACCAAGAATTGATGCGCTCCCGCAGCCCCAAGCCAAAGCGCCTGTGGACCTCGAAGCGCTGTCCAAAGCCTACGCCCTGCAGATGAAAGCCGCCCAGCCCCCCGGCACCGGGGTGGGCAAGGACATGAGTGGTGGCCCGATCCTGATGGTGTTCATCAGCCTGTCGATGCCCGAGGCCACGCTCAAGAGACTGGTCAGCCAAGCGGCACTCGCCAAGGCATCCTTGCTGATCAGAGGCCTGCTAAATGGCTCCCTGCGCGACACCGTTGCGCGAACACAGGCATTGTTGGCAGGTCAGTCGGTGGCCTTCCAGATCGACCCGCAAGCTTTCGAGCGCTACGCCATCACACAGGTACCCAGTTTTGTGCTGGTGCGTGAGGGCGCTGACGGCACGCCCTGTGGTGATGGTGGTCGAGGCAGTTGTGCGCCGCCCAATGACCATGTCCGCCTAGCCGGAGACGTGAGCCTGGACTACGCCTTGGGCCACATTCAGCACCGCACACCCCGCTTCAGCAAGGATGTCGGCGCCTTCATCCAACGGCTCAAGGGTTAGGGATCGTCATGCTGCGCCGACTCGTCACCTGCTTCACCCTCTGGTGCTTCGTCACGGCGCAGACGATGGCACTGGCTGGGCCACACGAAGAAGGCACCGCCGCCGGTCAAGCGGCCAACCCGGTGATTCGGGGCACGGTCAGCACCCCCAATGCAACGGCCAATGTGCCGGGATACACCCGCACGCCCGCTGAGGCGGCCTACTACGGCCAACCCAGCTTGTCAGGCCCGGCCAACGCACGCCTCACCGCCTGCACCAGCACGCCCGATGACCCGGTGTGCCAGGCCCAACGTGGCGCGCTCAACTCGGCCAACACATCACGCCCGGCCATTTCGCCTTATGACCCCGCCGTCATCGGTGCGCGGGACATCGCCGCAAACCCGTCTCTGGCCCTTGGCAGTCTCTCCTCGTATTACAGCGGTTGCACTACCGCTGACGTCCCTTCCCCAGCCATCACGCCAGCAGGCGCCGTCACCAAACAATGCCAGCGCTACAACGGCGTGGGCAACTACGCCACCCGGCGGGATCTGACGGTGCAAGTCGAACTCGTCCCCAGTTGCACAGCTGGCGACTGGTTTGCGCATGGTCAAGCCAATCGCAACGGTGCCGACTACATGGTGGCCGAGGCCCAGTGCCGCATCCGCACCGACCAGTTGCAACAATTTCGCTTCTATGCGGCAGGTGGCAACGGCGCCTGCATCGGGTGGCAAAACCTCGAACTGCCCAGCACGCCAGCTACGCAACCCGCGTTCGTCACCGACCTCTCACCACACTGGGGTGGCCATTGCTGGCGACCCTTCAAGGTGGTCATGATGCCTGGCTCCGGCTGTTCATCTGGCCAGTGCAGCTACAACTTCCAGTTCGGCACGCCTGTCTATGCCTGCCCGACCGGCACCGTGCGCGGCGACCAGTTGCAGGCCTACTGGTCCAGCCGCGTTCAATCTTCGGGGCCGGCTGATCGCTGCTTCACGCTCACCATGCCCCGCCCCCGCATGGGCTGTGACAGCGGCCCTTCTGTCGTGGTCAGCCGCACGGAGACCCGCTGCGCTCAGGATGCGGGGGCGGCCAGCCTGGTCGGCGCTTCTGGCTGGAGCATCCCCTTGTCTTTCCAGCAGCCCACCATGAACCACATCGAAACCGATGTCTGGGATGACAAGAGCGCCCCACTCGAAGCAGGTGGACGCTGCACCGTCACCACAGCCGACAGGTGCGTGGATGGCCCCGCCACCAAGGTGATCGATGGCCGAGCCGTCACCCGCGCTTGCTGGTCCTACGAGCGCACCCTTTCTTGCGCATCCGGTGCGCTCACAGACGAATGCGCGCCCTTGCTGAGCCAAGGCTGCACGCTGGGAAGCAGCACATGCAAGCAAACCAACGCTGCCACAGGCATGTGCGAGGTCTACCAGGACAGCTACACCTGCCCGGCCAGCGCCCAAACGATCACGACAGCAACCAACTGCCCATCCAATGTCTTTTGCCTGGGTGAAAGTTGCTTCAATACCAGCTACACGAACGACGCGGATTTTGCCCGCTCCATGTCGATGCTGGAAGCCGCCCGAGAAGCCGGTGTGTACCTGGACACCAAGCTGATGCAGGTTTTCAAGGGCGAAGGCAACCACTGCCGAGACCGGCTGTTCAAAGATTGTTGCGACTCGGACAGCGCTGGCGCTGGGATGAGCAACCAGAGCACCTTCGGTGTGGGCTCACGCCTGGTCTACGACGTGCTGATGAACTCCGAGAACCGGGAGTTCATCTACCAGGGCATGTCCGCACTGCTCACCAGCGGCGGCTTCAGCGGCTCCTTCACCAGTTACGGCGTCACCGTGGCCGTCAACGGCACCGCTCTGCCCGCCGGATCGTCGGTGCTCTATGCAGGCGACAGCATGGTGGTCGCGTTCGACCCCTGGTCGCTGGCCATCGCTGTGGTGATCTACATCGTCATGTCGATGATGTCCTGCAATGAAGAAGAGGGCAAGCTGGCCATGAGAGAAGGCGCGGGGCTGTGCCACGCCACGGGGTCATGGTGCTCATCGTGTCTTCGCGTTCTTGGTGCCTGCGTGTCGTGCCTGGAGCACACCACAGGCAAATGCTGCTTCAACAGCAAACTCGCCCGGATAGTCAATGAGCAGGGGCGCATGCAGATTGGCAAGGGCTGGGGCAGCGGCCAGAACCCGGACTGCTCGGGCTTCACCATCCCTCAGCTGCAAAGCCTGGACTTCGCAGCGATGGACCTCACCGAGTTCTACGCCTCCATCGTGCCCAACATCCCGAACCTGGGTGCCATCCAAAGCGGCAACAGCGCCAAGGTGCCCAACTGTTACTACGGACAGGGGCGTTGCCAATGACACAGCATCTCAGGACACCGATCAAGTTCAATGCCATCACGGCGATGGCGATGGCATTTGCATTGACTTGCCAAGCACAAACACAAACGCAAACGCCTGAGCGATCGCCCGATCCGTTCGTCGGTCGCATGCCTGTCAAGGACGCCAGGGTGCTGATGGTGATGGCACTGCAAGCGCCAGACGGACAGGCGCACGGCACGCTGACAGGCGAATCTGCCGACGCCATCAGCCAGCGCTTCAAGGCCAACACCCCCATCTCCATCGACGTCACCACCGACAAGCGCTACCGCCAGCCTGGTTGCAGCCGCCTGAAGGTGACCTTCTGGCAAGACGGTGTCTGGTTGCCTGGTGCCCAGGCCCCTCGCAAACAATCCATCGAGTTCGGGATCAACTACTGCCTCGATGGCTTGCCGCCCAAGTCGCTGCAATGAGGAGATTGACATGCCTCGCCCATCTCGCCCGTCATGGGCGTCTCGCTCAGGTCTTTTCAGACTCCTTGCCAGCATAGCCCTCCTCGCCTTCGCTTGCCTCAACGCAGCGCCCGAGGCACAAGCGCAAGCCTCGTCCAAGCTGGACGAGCCCATTGCCGCGCCTTACTGGTCAGATGCATGGCGAGGATGGCACTTCTACGAAGACCCCGAACCCGAGGTACGCGACACACCTGAGGCTCAACCCAAGACTCCCGCCCTGCCACCGCCCACGTCACCAGCGGCCCCGACACCATCAACCCGCCCGGCCAGAGCGCCAGAGTTGGTCGAATTCGAGCGACTGCAAAAGGCTGTCGAGTCCTACCGCAACATTGCGATCATGCGGCCGACCGAGGCCAATGTGCGCCGCTACATGGAACTGGAGGCCAAGGTTGTGGCCAGAGCGTCCTACTTCGCCGACGTCGCCCAGCGCGTCGCCTGGGCCACACCGGAGCTGGACCCCACCGTACATGGCCGCCCAGTCAACGCCAAGGCGCTGGAGGTGTTCGACCGGGACCAGTTGCTCAGCCGTTCCCAGTCCATCACCTCACTGGGCAAGGACCACGTCCTGTTCTTCTTCTTCCGCAGTGACTGCCCATACTGCCACGCCTTCGCCCCCACGCTGACGGCTTTCGAGGCGCGCCACGGCATCAAGGTGGTGGCCATCAGCGTGGACGGCGGACACATACCGGGCTTTGCAGACGCCCGAGCCGACAACGGCATCGCCAACACCCTGAAGGTCACCCAGGTGCCAGCGGTGTTTCTCGCCCAGCCCTACACCGGGCAAATCACACCCATTGGCTTTGGCGTGCTGTCTGAATCCGAATTGCTGGAGCGCATCACCACGGTGAGCACACCGGCTGCCCAGGCCATGTTGCCCAGCGTGAACAGGCAAGTCGTTCTTCAATAGGAGCAGATCATGATTCAGACACCCACGCCAACGGCACCGCTCTGGAGACGACTAGTCGCCACCCTGATGGCCGTGCTGGTCATCGCATCGCCGCTGCCTCTGCACGCCGGGGACCTCAATGCCGAAGTGAACAGCATGTTCAACAACCTGGGGGCCATTGGCAACTACACCGCACCTGGCGCCTTCCGTGGTCAGACCATGAACACCTACACCGGCGGCAGTCTGTTCATGCGCTCCCCCAACAAGGTGTACCAACTCGCCGCCATTCAGTTCCCCAGCGCCAAGGCGGGCTGCGGTGGCATCGATGTGTTCGGCGGATCGTTCTCGCACATCTCGGCCACCGAGTTCAAGAACATGCTCAAGAACATCACCGCTGCCCTGCCGGGCATCGCCTTTCAACTGGCACTGGAAGCCGTCTCACCACTCCTGGGTGGCTTGAGCAAGTGGGCCAAGGGCCTGGAGACCTGGATCAACAACGCCCGCATCAACTCCTGCGAAACAGCCAAAGCCATCGTCAGCACGGCGGCCGAGGCCACGGGGTACAGCTCGCAGGAGACCTGCGCCGACCTCGCCATCGAGATGGGCATGGAAAGCGACCGTGACGCGGCACGCAGGCGTTGCGCTTCCGACCGGCCCAGCATCCTCGCTTCGGCCCGCACCTCAGGCGATGCCAATGTGCGCAACAAGGCGCCCTTCGTGGGAAACCTGACCTGGAAGGCCCTGAAGTACACCGGGGTCTCCCTGGACGATCAGGAGCGTGAACTGATCATGAGCATGGTGGGCACCGTCATCTACCACCCGGAAGAAGCCGCCCGCGACCCGGAGCCCATCGCCGCCACACTCACCTCGATCAGCCAGTTGCTCTATGGGCAAAGTGCTGGCGCTGGCGTGAACGTCACCCAGCACCTGCTGAAGTGCAATGACTACGTGAACTGTGATGCCGTGACCCTCAACACCACCTACACACACACGCCATTCACCGCCAAAGTCGAGGCACTGATGCGCTCCATCGCGGAAAAAATCGCCACCCGGACCGCCATTCCCAACAACTCGGCAGAAGTCGGCTTCGTCAACCAGACCACCGAGCCGGTCTACAAGATGCTGTCGGTGGGCGCGACCATCCCAGGATCGGGCCTGGCAGACAGCCTCATCGCCCAGTACCGCGACGTGATCGCAGCGGACTATGCCTATGTGTTCCTGGAGCGCAATCTGCGCGTCGGCCTGGCTGCGCTCGACAAGGACCATCAACTGCAAAAGACACAGCGCGAACAGGCGGTCCAGATTCGTCAACGCGCCCTGGTCATGCTGCAGCAACTCTCTCAAGAGAAGAACCTCCTGTATCAGAAGGTCGGCTCTTACCGAGCTGTCTCCAGCCACCTGGAACAGTTGGAGCGGCAATTGCGATCCAGCATGCCGCAGCACGTGATGGACATGCTCGGGCAGCAGGCTGCTTACATGGCTCGTTGACCTTCACCGACCACAGGGGATGCCATGTGGGAGATCTACGCCTACCAGAACGCGGACAGCCTGTTCGGCGTCTTCAATGCAGCAGCGGCCATCCACGCCTCGGGCGACTACATGTCGGCCGTTGCCGCCGTGGCGTTCTGCGGCTTCGTGGCCGCCCTGATCGCCTACGCCTTTGCCCCGGAGAAGCTGCAAGGCTGGAAATGGCTGGGCACGGTGCTGCTGGTGTTCTCCATTCTGATTCTGCCCAGGGCCACTGTGGGCATCGTGGACAAGACAGGTGGAGCCCCAGTCAAGGTCGTGGCCAACGTGCCCTTCGGCATGGTCATGCTCGGCAGCGTCACCAGCACCATCGGCCACACCCTGACCGGCCTGTTCGAAACCGCCTTCCAGACCATTCCCGGCCCAGGTGCCTTGCCCAGCGAACTTACCTACGAGAAGAACGGCCTGATGTTTGGCAACCGGCTGATCAGGAGCACCAGCAAGGTGACGTTCCAGGATCCCAACTTCCGCACCGACCTGATCAACTTCATCCACAACTGCACGATGTACGACCTGATCGACGGCACGATTGGTCCTGCCGTGTTCTCGACATCCGCAGATGTCTGGCCCCTCATGGCCACGCCCAATCCTGCGCGCTTCAGCACGGTCACCAGCGCTGCGGGCATTGATGTGGACACCTGCCCCAACATCTACACAAACCTCAATGGCCGACTGCCAGCGCAGATCAACCAGATTCAGGGCCGCCTGGCCTTCCAGTTGAACCCCACCCTGCCTGGTGCTGCCGCCGCAGCTGTCATCGCCAACCAGATTCAGCAGGCGTACATCAAGAACAACATCGCCGATGCGGCCACCACCGCTGCCGACCTGATCCGCCAAAGCGCCATGCTCAATGCGATCAACGACACCAGCACCATCGTCGGGCAGAAGGTCAACGATCCAGCGGCCATGGTGCTGGCCGTTGGCCGGGCACAAGCCGTCGCTCAGCAGAACGCCGCGTGGATCAACAACGGCAAGGTGGCCGAGCAAGCCCTGCCCGTGTTCCGCAACGTCATTGAAGCGCTCACCTACGCATTGTTCCCCTTGATGGTGCTGCTCTTGCTGCTGACCAGCGGGCGCGACACGATGCTGGCCTTCAAAGGCTACGCCGCCATCCTGATCTGGATCCAACTGTGGCCCCCGCTGTACGCGGTGCTGAACTACATGGCGTCCATCTACGCGGCCTACGATCTGGCTGCGGCTTCGGACATCGGCTCGGGCACCAAGGCCCTGTCTTTGCAAACCGCCTCGACGATCTATTCGGGCGCCATCTCAGGTGAGGCTGTTGTGGGCTACCTTGCAATCAGCATTCCTGTCATTGCCTGGGCGGCATTGAAGAAGATGGAGGGTGTAGGGACCGCCCTGGTGGGTGGTTTGTCTGGACTGCAAAGCATGCTGACTGGCAGCACAGCATCTACCGCCACCGGTAACATGAACATGGGCAACGTCACTATGGACCAGGCGCAACTGGCACCGAACCGAACCTCGGCGTTCATGAGCAGTTGGCAAAACGACCTCAGTGGCAACACCTTTTCTTCGAACAGCCTGACCGGGCGAACAGCCGTCAGTCTGTTGCGCAACCAGGGGTTTGCTTCGCGGGTGGTGTCCATGCGGGTGTCTGAACAGGATGTGTCCGATGCAAGCAGGCAGGTCACTGCGGCACGCAGCGAAGCCTTGGCTGCAAGTTCGGATCGATCCGCAGCTCTCTCCGAAGCATTCACGCGAGGACTGAGCAGCCTTCGCTCAGGCCGCAGCAGCAGCGGATCCACGTCCAGCAGCTTCGAGCAATTTGGAGAGACGCTTAACCGTCTGGACCAGATCTCTAAAGGCATCGCCGACAGCACGGGGCTTTCCCAGTCTCAAGTGGCGCGTATCGCATTTGGTGCGTCGGGACACGTGGGCGTTGATGGGCGCTTCGCTGGCGCAAAAGCCAATGCCAGCGCGGACAAGAGCTACCTGTCGGGCCTATCCGCCGATGAACGCAAGGTTCTGAGCAGTTTGACCAGCGAGCAAATAGCCGACTTCAAGCAATTCGGTGACCGCGTCTCCAGAGATGCCAGCTTCATCAACACCATCAGCAGCGACTCCCGAGAGGCCCGCGACATGGCGTCCAGGCTGACAAACACTGCCACGCGATCTGAACGTGCTGAGGTGAGCCTTGCTGAACGCACCGCACTGTCGGAGCGCCTGACCTCTGCTTAT
The DNA here is from genome assembly GCA_964413815.1 of uncultured Aquabacterium sp. GTDB lineage: Bacteria > Pseudomonadota > Gammaproteobacteria > Burkholderiales > Burkholderiaceae_C > Aquabacterium. The sequence goes on from CAYPUS010000020.1 coordinate 12,252, forward strand.
GAAAAGGGCGAAACCATCACCATCGACATTGCTCAGGATCCGCACAACCTCGAAATGTTCACCCGCTATGCAGAGCAATACGGTGGCGACAGCAGAGCGGCCCAGGCCTTGATGGCCGCAGAACTTGCCAGGCAATCACTAAAGCCCAATCGGGTGTTCTCCGATGGCACGGCATTGCCAACTTCGTTTGAGGACATTCAGGCTCAACATCGGCAAGAAAAGGCCGACACAGCCTTGAAGCCGGAGCTTGATGATCGCCATCGCAGCAACGATCGACAGGTGTCTCGTTTCGGCAAGTCTGCGCGTGCAGGCCAACCAGCCCCCGCCCCAGAGCCATCATCGACTAGACAAGAGGTTCAGACCCGAGGCACAGAGATACGAGCAACGGCAATTGCTGATCAAACCGGTTTCGATGCCAAAGCGGAGATCGTCAAGACCAATGACGGAACAATAGCCTCGAAGAAATCACTGCTCAAGCAGTCTGGTAAGCAAGTCGTCAAGGATGCAGGAGCGACCGCCGACAACGCCATGGGCGTGGTGAAAGACCTTCTCAAAAAATAGTCAGGCCGAATCACCATCCGGTCCGCTCATATTCGGATTCAAGTCACCTTCTGGTGGCTTCATAAACGGCGGGTGCCCTTTGTCACGCCAGTAGTTCGCGGCCAAATCCTCTGAAGTCACCCCCATCCCGGGGATCGAATCGGCGCCCTGCCTCAAGCTCCTGCTCATTCTGCGGACGCGAGTCAGCGCCCCGCCGATAGCTGTGCCAAAAAGCATCCCAACACCGATCATGACTACCCTTGTGCCCCAATCGTCCATTGCGGCTGAGAACAAGCCGACCAAACCACCTAAAGCGACAAAGCCAAAGAAAATTGGGTTTCTCATGTGGGCACCTCGTACCAACTAGGCTATCGCCACGCCGGTACGTCTGCAACCCCATTTTCCTTTCTCCATGGGGTGTATTCATCCGAACTCTCCACCCACGCCACTTCGCTGGCCAGTAGCGGACGCGCACGCCCAGCCAGTGAGTTACGCTTTCACCATGGACTACGCACGACTTCGCAACCTGTTGGAGCCCCTGGTAGCGGCCCTGAAGGATGCCGGCACACACCCCATGCTTCCCACGATTTGCGGTGAGTTGGGGATGCCCGCACCTGCCTCCGATGGCTCCAAGCGAGAGCGCATGACCGCCAGCTTCGATGCGGTCGCAGACACAGATCTGCCAGCGGTTGCACGCAAACTGCTCGTTCGCCATCCACCCAGCGCCGCCACGCGGAATCAGATTCAAGACCTTCTCTGGACCGATAGCTCCTGCCCACCCATTCCGAAGCGCCATCGGCGAGAGGTTGCGCGCAGGCTCAATTCCGAGAATCTTTATGGAGATGCTCGCAGGTTTGATGAGCTATTAGAAAGCCTTTGGATTTTGGATGCGGATGACTGGATGCACCTGTTAGGTGGCAAGCCCACGGGGTTACGCGCCGAAATCCAGCAGCACGTCCATCGCAACTCCGAGGACTGGTCGTCTGAAGTGCTGTTCGACAAGCTCGGCGCGTATGAAGCCTCCGATCGGCGCTTCGCGCTGTTCCTTGAGGGGCTGGCTTCAGCCAACGTGCGTCCTGACGAGGCCGCGCAACGCCACTTCGTCGCCTGCGTCAACGAGCCGCTGCGCAGTTGCGGTGTCGAGTTGCGCGAGACCGACGCCGAGGGCGGCTACCCAGTCTTTTCCCTTGTCTCATTGCTCGCGACGGCCAAGGGTAGGCCAAAAAATCTCATCTTCGCCTCGCCCGAGAAACCTGACTTGCGTTTTCGCGATGCTCTGGACAACGATGTCGAAATTGTCACCAATGCTGACAAGGTGCTCGTCTATGACAGACCTATTGGTAACGACGGGTTGCGCTGGAACGACCTGCAGCAATGGTGGGGCGAGACTGAGCAGATTTTCGATGCCACGCAGGCCAAGCGCTCACTGTACGCTCGGCTCAAAGCAAGCCTGCCTTCCAACTCACCGCCACAAACCTTGCTGTTCGATGCCTTCTTTGAAGGCTTCCGCAGCGCGGTGCCGAATTTGCCCGCGCTACTGCCTGAGGTCTGGCTGCACTGGGACCCGCGCACGGTCAAGGAGCGAGGGCCGGATGCACTTCTACGGTTTCGCATGGACTTCCTGCTCTTGTTGCCGCAGGGCGTACGGGTCGTCATCGAGGTCGATGGAAAGCACCACTATGCAGACTCGAAGGGTAGCGCTGACGCGCAACGCTACGCGCAGATGGTCAAGGCCGACCGCGAACTCAAACTCGCGGGCTATGAAGTCTTTCGCTTCGGGGCCGCAGAGTTGCAGGCGAACTCCGCGAAGATGGACGTGAAAGCGTTCTTCAAGGCTTTGTTCAAGCGCTACCGCGTCTCTACGAACTGACGTCACTTGCATTCATCAAGAATATCAAGCGAATCTCCACGCTCTATTGCTACCGGTCCCCGGGCATACGCCTCGCTCAGAAGAAAACCACCTGGATCAAAAACGGCAAGGCTGCAGGGCGAGCACTGCCACGAGCCGCCCTGCCAACAGCCTAAAAGGCTCAGTAGAGTTCAACGAACTCGAAGCTATCTGCCAAATGGGTACCTGAGCGCCCGGAGAACTTCGCGTGTTCAGGTACCGACAGATTTTCGGGACCTCTGTACGCTTATGCTTACATCAATGAGGAGCCAGCATGGCAACTGAATCCACACCCCAGGAAAACGCGCGTGCGATCTGCGAGGCCTTGCTGGCAGCAGATCGAAGCGACAAAATTGAGAAGGCCATTCTGCCCAGCGAGGTTGAAGTCATTGACCGACTTCTGGCGCGTGGGCTCGAACTGAACGAAGCCTACGAAGAGATCTTCAACAAGCGGCACGAGCATCCTCATGCGCTGAAGGTGTTCTTCGACCTCTTGCAAAGCACCGCAGCATTCTGGAGCCCAGAGGCCAATATCGAAGCGCGTGAAGGCAGAAACAGGCTGGTCGAGGTAAATCTAGCAATTCAGGAAAAAGCGTCGGAGCTTGCCAGCCTGCTGAGCGAACGTACAACGCTGAAAAACCACTCTGGCTTTTCCTGCGACACGCATTACCACCCAGTAGACGTGATCCATGCAGCCGCTGAACAGAACTACAGCTACCAAAGCTGGGTAAAGGAAAAACTGAACGCTCTCACACGCCAGTTCGATCTGAAATACTGGCCTGATTTGAGTGCGTTCGTTCAGGTCATCGCCGACGATGCGGTTCGGGCCACCCCATTGCCGCACGACGCAATCACTGACGCGGGAACGGAAGGCAAGCGCGCAGGTCTGGCGGACACCTTCAAAGCGTTCTTCGTCGCACTGGAAGAGTCAAGCAGACGCAACCATGGCTTTTTGCCGAACGCATTCGAGCTCACTGACCAAAGCATGGCCAGCTTGTTGAGTTGCGCATTAGGCCTTGGCCCAGAAAAAATTGTCGACTCCACCTACGTCAAGCGACTTCGCCAACGGCAAAGAGAACGCGCCCGGCAAGCATGACGTCCTCCATCAGTGCAGTACGACAGTGCGAGAAAGCCTTGAAGCCGTTGCGGCAACGCGGCAACCCGTAACACCGTGTCCGCCGTCCGACTCCACATGTGCCGGTCATAACCTAGTGCTGCCAAATTTCTAACCTGGGTCGATGTCTAAATTTGGCTTCTTGGAGAGATGGAAGGCTGGATGACTCACTCTGCTACATCAAGGCAATGTTCTCTTCGATGCGAGCCAGAAGTGCGTCAAAGTCTGGTTGCCCTTGGTAGTACAGCGCCTGAGTCTTCCTGTACTCAGTGGCAAAGCGCTTGCGCTCGTCAGCATCCTTCAGGATGAATGCCGGATTGCTGGCAATCACCAACTCATCCCCCGTGCGAAAGCGCTGCTTCTTGCGCTCCTGGTATGCAGGATCCTTCATGAACGTCTGGATCTCATCCAACTGCAGCAAGCAGTACACATCGTAGTAGTGGCGCAAGAAGTTCGCAGGGAACGCCTGTGCCTCACCCAGCTTCCGGTACTTGGTCGAAATCGTCTGAAGCTTCTCGACAAAGGTGTGGGTGGGCGCATAGCACGGCACGTCGATGGCCCTGTTATCCATTACAGAGATGCCGCGTGCGCTTGCTGTGTCCCACGCCCAGGACGAGATCGTCACCGGGCGGTTGGGTGCCGTGTCATCAAAACCGAGCTCTAGCAATATCCCGTCTTTGACACCTGCCAATGGGGCGGTGCGCGCCGCGTAAGAAAGCCGGATGCCACCGCTGCGCATCTTCTCATCGTCGAAATCTTCATCACGAGCGACTTGAACAATGCCCGGCATTTTTATTTCGACGGCCAGCCAGTCATAGAAAGCTCGGCGGGACGCGACATGGGCGGCCTTATCCTGATTGCGGCCGGTCTTGACGTCCAAATCTGTGGGTGGCTCGATGCGGATGTCGATGTCCTCCGAGAATCGATGGATGACACCAAACCCCTTGGACAAGGATGTGCCGCCCTTGAGCTCGAAGTTGAACCCCTGAGTTCGCAGCCCCCAAAGGCAATGCATGATCCAGTAGTCCTTCTCGACCAATGTCGGATCAAGGCTTCGCTCATCAGCGACAACGGCAAGCAGGTCACTGAAGTCCTTTCGGTCATGCAGAAATTCAGGCATTCAGCCAACCTTTGGTGCGCTTGCGGGTGGCCACGGAGCCAAATGTCGAGAGTGCGCGTTTGAGCTTGTCGGGGTCAAACGATGGCAGCTTGCTCTGTGCTTGCCGCAGGACTGCGTCACGATCTTCAGCCAACTGCTCAAGATTGTTGAGTAGATCGACAAACAAAAACTCCGGCGTGAGCTTTTTGGGGAAACGTGGTTTCACCCGGAAATCGAACTGCCGATTGCCGAGCTTGAACACGCCATGCCGCTTGTGGTTGTAGACCAGCGTGCGGTTGTAAAGCTGCGTTGTACCCAGGCCCACTGCGTTGTATGCCGACGGCGAGAAAACAAGAAATTCGGTATCGCGCAGGAAACTGCCAACCACTTCAGCATCCTCGGGCGGCACGGGCCCATAGCTGGACACCTTCGGCACGTAGTACATCCCCTGCGCCAGCTTCTTCACTCGACCTTCTTTGACCAATTCGCGCACGTGACGGTCTACCGCCGTGCTCATTTCAGCCAAATCCTCCCGCCGGTACACCCGCCCAGGACGCAGCGAAGCGGCCAACCGCTCAGCGGCGCCACTCACCGGCCTCTCAGAAGCAACCGAAACAGCAGTCATGACAGAATTCTCATTGAAATTTCATGCAATCTTAGGGCTAAACTGGGGGGCTTGCAAGTTCAGGCCCGTTTGCCGGTCTGACAGCTCCCACCATCCAGCAGAACAATGGCCTCAACCGATCAGATTGACCTCGTGTGCCATCGATGCGTGTCCGATGAGATGCTCGTCGCCGAGATCAAGCAATCCGGCAGCAAAGCCAAATGCACGTTTTGCGGCCGTCGCGGCGCAAAAACCTGGAGCATCCAGACATTGGCCGACCGCATCGAACCGGTGTTTCACGAAAACTTCGTACTGAGCCCCAGCGCGCCAGAGGGATACGAACTGTTCCTCCACATGGACAAGGAAAGCACATACGAGTGGACCCGGGAGGGCGAGCCACCGAACAAGGTCATCCAGTCCATGGCGGGCATCACAGAAGAAATCGCAGATGCGGTCATTGCTGAGCTTGACAGCCGACGACACTGGCACCACCACGACGACCCGAGCGAAGAAGATCCATTCGGATATGAGGCCTGCTACGTGCAGACGGTTGCGGATGGACATCGCTTGCAGCAATGGTGGGAATCGATCAAGGAAGACGTCACCCACAAGTCAAGGTTCTTCAGCTCAGCCGTCTTGCAGTTCCTGACCACCATCTTCGATGGCCTGGAGCACCTTGAAGGCCACCATGGACCAGCCGTCATCACCAAGGGCACCGATGCCCTGCTCTACCGCGCACGAGTGGCCAAGGACCACGGTGAGGTGACGCAGTTTTTGCTGAGGCGGGAAACCGAACTGAGTGCACCACCGAGGAAAGTTGCGCCGGCTGGTCGCATGAATGCTGCTGGCATCAGCGTTTTTTATGGCGCGACCGAAGTAGCCACCTGCATTGCAGAGGTCCGTGCACCCGTCGGGTCTTCGGTGGTTGTGGCTGGCTTCAGACCACTGAGGCCCCTACGACTAGTGAACCTCAAAGCATTCGACCGCCTGTTCGCGCGGGGCAGCATGTTCCACCCAGGCTTTCAGCAAGAAGCAGAACGGTTTGCCTTCATGCGACGCCTGTCCTTGCAGCTGTCCGCACCGGTGCTGCCTTCTGACGAAGCCCTTGACTACGTGATCACCCAAGTGATTTGCGAATATTTGGCCACCCTTCAACCTCGACTCGATGGGCTGATCTACCCGTCAACCCAAAGTGGAGGAGAAGGATCCAACGTGGTGCTTTTCAGTCATGCCTGCAAAGTGATGCCACCTGACGCACAGACCACACGAGACGAAGTGACCGTCATGCAAATGAGCGACGAGGCTGATGACGTCGAATATGTGGTGCACTTGACCTCGGTGGCAGACGCTGTCCCCACGACAGGCAACGACGACTCCCCTATCGATGAAGCCCTTCTTGAACAGGGCTTCGCTGGCTGGGTTCCGCATGGGTCCGCCAGCGCCGAGCTGCTGGAAACCCTGCCGACACTTGAGCTTGTCGCCACGGAGTTGGACGTGGTCGAGGTTCGAGCCGTGAAGTTTGAAACCCGCAGATACCAAGTCAGCCATTGGCAGCGTGACCCGTCACGCGATCTTGATCCAAACTTCTGATGGACAGAGCGCCCTGCGACATCATGACAACAGGCGTCAATTTGCTGCCCCGAATCCAGTCGTCCACCATCTCGGCCCAACTTTGCAACATGGCCCGCCGCTGCTCGGCGTATTCCGCCTTGTTGTAGACAGCACGCACCCCCTTCTGCTCGTGAGCCAGGCACTTCTCGATCCAGTCGGTGTTAAAGCCAGCCTCGTGAAGCAGTGTTGATGCCGTCCTGCGCAAGTCATGCACGCAGAAGTGAGGGAGATCCAGTCCGTCCTTTTGGGCCTTTTCCACCGCCGCAGTAATCACACGGTTGAGCGTAGCTTCGCTCATCGGCTTGTCGGTCTCATACCGACCGGGGAGCAAATATGGGCTGCTTCCAGCACAGGTTTTGAGGCCAACCAACAGATCGAGTGCCTGACTGCTGAGATAGACCACATGCGCCCGCCTGGCCTTCATCCGCTCGGGCGGAATCGTCCAGGTGGCCGCATCAAAGTCCACCTCTTTCCAGGTCGCCAGCAACAACTCGCCTTTGCGGCACATGGTCAGCAAGATGAACTTCACCGCCAGCTTCAGCGTGGGCAAGGTACCGATGGTGTCCAGCACCGAAAAGAACTGGTGAATCTCCCCAGGCGTCAATGCGCGCTCCCTGGGCTTGAAGGTGGCAATGGCTGAAGCCTTCACCGCTTCAGCGGGATTCTCGATCTTGAGCCCCCTGGACATGGCGTGCCGGTACACCTGCTGGATGACCTCGCGTACATGAACTGCCGTGGCCGGAGCGCCGCGCTCCTTGATCTTTTCGCACAGCGCGAGCACTTGGCTGGACGTGATCTCTTCCAGCTTGCGTTTGCCGAACTTGGGCAGCACATCACGATCCAGAATGCTCTTGCGCATCGCCGCCGTGCTGTCCGCCAGGCCGCCGTTTCGCAACCAGATGTCTGCAAAGAACTCGAAGGTGCCTGACTCTTGGCATTCCTTCTTAGCTTCAGATTTCACACGCGCTGGCGACTCCCCTCGGCTGACCATGTTCTTCGCTCTGGCCAGCAGGTCGCGCGCGTCAGCCAGCGAAAGCGGATCTCCGTACTTGATGTCCTCGGGGGCCCGCTTAGGCTGCGAGGCCTGGAACTCATCGTACTGCCCCAGTGTGAGCGTCTCCCGCCGCCCCGCGAGCCGGTAGTCATAGCGGAAAGTCAGTGTTCCTTTGAGTGAGACGACGACGTACATCCCATCGCGGTCCACCACCTTGTAGACCTTGTCCGTGGGCTTGAGGTTCTTGAGTTTGGTGTCTGTCAGTGCCATTGGGTAACCCCTCTCTTACCTTGCATCGCTTACCGTCAGAGCATCAAGACGGTAAGCAATCAAAGATCAATTGACTCAAAAAATCAACCGTCTTCCGTGCCGACAAAAACCTCGGGATGTCATGAAACCTCATGGGACGTCAAAAACAAAAAAGCCCTTGAAGATCAAGGGCTTAAATGCATTCATGAGACGTTCTGGGACGGTGTGAACCGCCTTCAAATCATTCCCACTCGATGGTCGCAGGCGGCTTGCTCGAGACGTCGTAGGTCACGCGGTTGATGCCGCGCACCTCATTGATGATCCGGCTCGACACCTTCTTGAGCAGGCTG
>CAYPUS010000021.1:0-20480 GCA_964413815.1 uncultured Aquabacterium sp.
ATGGTCAGAAGGTCAGGCGTAGCTTGCAAGATGGGACGGCCAGACGCTCACGCTCAAGCTGCAGTTCCCCATGTGCCTGGCTGGTGCGGGTGCGTGTCCGCCTGAGGATGTGGGTGGCACGCCTGGCTACGCAGAGTTCTTGGAGGCCGTCGCCGACCCGGCGCATCCCGAACATGACGACATGACGGCCTGGATCGGGCGCCCCTTCGATCCCAATGCCTTTGATGTGCAGGAGGCCCAGGATCGCCTGTATGAAATCAAGCTCTAGCTGAGCAGGGTTGCGCTGGCAAGGTGGGCCTTGGTCGGACGCTTACCGCGCTGAAAGCACGAGGACATGAACAGCGTGCCCGAATGCGCTACGCTCCCAAATTCGTTTCAGATCAACGCGGTTTGAAACCATGTTTGGTTTTGAGTCTTCGTTATCCACATCCTCCAGGAACGTGAAAACAAAGTATCGAACTGCTCCCCCTGTGAAACCACAAGCAACAAGCCCATGGATTCCACTGGCAGAGATTCGAACTGCGCGAGGAATTCGCCCATATGAATCGCACAGACGAGAGGCAAAGTTTCGATCCTTGTTGTCAGCCAGGAGCTTTTCTGACCCGGCGCATGTCTCCTAGAACCGCATGGTGCATACACATGTCACTGCTGGAAATCGGATCAATGGTCTTATCCCAACTGAGCGGCAGGCCGAGATGATGTCGTTGATTTGCGGCAGCGGGTCGATGCTGCAGACGCCAGAGATCACCTTTCAGATTGAATGACCGCAAGCGCCGACAGGATAAGTGCCGCATCTTCTATGGGTAACGCCCTCAAGTAGTTGAGCACCTTGGTCCGTGCGGGCTTCCAAAGCAGGGCAAACCATTTGATCGGCTCTTCCGTGTCCTCAATCTCCTCGAGCCAGGCTACGACCTCCCCCTCTTGCAAGAACACAGGTATGCGGTCGAGGTATACCCGTAACGACACCGACTCAGCCACGGCCGGAAGTGGTAGCGCTGCCGTACCGTCCACCATTGACATCAAAACCCTGGTTTTAAATGCTCGATCATGGATTCCCGCTAGACGGCGCAACACCGCATCGACGAGCGGCCTTGCATAGATATCGAATGGCGAAAGGTTTGCATCCAGTATCGCTAGGGCAACCGGGTCATCATCAAGGGCGGATCGAACGGCACGGTCATCGGTTTCGCCAAAACCGCACTCAAGCACGGTGCCAGATTTCTCTCCTTCGCTCAACCACGCCTCGGCTGCAACCCTTGCAGCAACACCATCGACGATCAGCATGAGGCCGCAATCGCTGGCCATTGCACCTGCGGCTTCGATTGCGCGCGCCGCTTTCGGCGTCACCCCCAGCGCTCTCAACGTCTCCGCCATTGGCCGGCCTCCAGCGATTGACGAACGAACAATGGACGCACCATCCCTTAAATCTGCGGGCCTAGGTTGAGGTAATGTCGCTCCGAGCAGCGGCGGCGCTGGCGGATTGATCAGTTCATCCATCAGCGTTTTGAAGACGACTACGTCTCCTAGCGTTCCGAGTGCGTCGGCCCGGGCCTTGTCGAAAGCTCCGCGAATCGTCTTGGCAATAGCCGGAGCAATTGCCTTATGCTCCCGTTCAGTTTGGCGCCGCTGCTCCACCAACTCGGCCTGCTTCTGCTCCAATTGCTGGACGCTTTTGCGAAGCTGCTCCTTCTGAGCAACGAGCACATTCACTTTCTCTTCCACCAGCTTGTCTACCTGCGCGCCGATCCGTGGATCGCGCAAGACCTCTTCCAGCAACACAGACATTGCTCCCTCGTGCTCTTCAATATTGGAGAGCTCCGAACGCAATCGTGCTGCGCGCTGGGAACTAAGCTTTGCCTCACCGGACGCGATCAAGTCCTGCAGCTTTCTTACCAGCGCTTTTGTTGGCCTGTCGGTATCCCAGTATTCACCCGCAAATAGCTTGCGCAGACTTGAGGCAAGCGCTTCGCACTCATACAACTCCGATGGCGGCAGAGGCCCAGGGACAAAGGCACGCCCTTCGAAGCGAAATGCCGAAAGCGTGTGCCAGCAAGGCAGGCCTGCGTCGAACCCCTCGTCCCGAGTCAAGTCCCTACCGATGGGACAGCCGACAATCAGTTGGTCGCGCAGCAAAAACAACAGTGGCGTAACGCCCGTTCTGCGCTCCTCTAATGCGTGCTTGATGTACTCCCGAACTGCATCGTGGTTGGACGAGTCGAAAGGTACATCACGTACTTCATAGACCAAGGTCTTCTCAGACGCGATGTGAAAGTTCGTACGATGTCCCGTGTTCGAGCCCTTGTTCTCGGCAACTCGCCAAATGCCGATTTCACCCCGCTTAGGTTGCCGCGGGGTATCTCGCCCTCCCGGAAAGGCAATTAGGTCGCCTGATGAGTAGAAGAGCTTCTCGCGATATGCGTCGTTTGACAGGTCAAGCCACGATCCATTCGCAGTTCGAATGGCAGATGGATGCAAGAAGACGGTCGTCTCCGGAAAGTCTCTCGTGCAGATGGCGAGGACTTCATCTCGATCAAAATTGAAGCTGAAGTCCTCATCGGGGCGAGCAAAGTTAAACATCCTCAGACCAGTTGCTGCCCCGCTGGAGCGCGCGGAAGTTCTCCTTGAAACGTATTCGGAAAGCAGTGCTTGTGCTGCTTCATGATGATGAAGGGCCTCCATTGCAATCTGAACGTCGTTGTAGCGATCGGTGCGTACAGCTTGAACGCCTGCCACAAACGCTGCCGTAGACAGGGGCAAAGACGATAAGTACTCATCCGGATCTCGTCCTTCGGCCAGCGCGAGGATCACTCGAGCAAGAGCATCCGAGAAGACATCGGCGCCTTGCGCGGTCGCCGTTGCATTCGACGCCTCCTGCCTTTCAGGCTGTTCGGCCACTGTTCCTGCCTGTGCAGGACGCAAGAACGACAGGAGATCGATAGATGGGGCACTTGAAAAAAGATGCACAAGGCAAGAGCGGGCGAGCCTCTTCGCCTCGTCCTCCGGTGGACTCTCCCCCGCCTCTTCGTACAGCCGCAGGTCTTCTAGTACCTTGTCGACTGGTATTGGATCGAGCATCTTCAGATGCTCGCTAAACCACTTCTGTACGACCCGATCAGTCGCTTCGGGCATCCCCTGCGCCAGCATTCGGACGCGCGCAGGCTTGCCATGTGGAGGATTCTGTACCTTTGCACCCTTCTGAACCAGTTGTAGTCGGGACTCTGCAAAGAAATGCCGAAGCTCTTCGTCATCGGTGCCCCACTCGAGCAACTGAGCGAATCGTCTCCTATCAATTCCCAGATAGGTCATGGCTCTTGGTCTCCCTTCGACTGATCTTGTTGTTGATATTGGGCTGCACGGATGTACGGCATCAGACGGCTCGTCATGATGGGCCCGAGCCGATACAAGTTTTTGGGACTGGGATTGGATAGATAGCGCTGGACGCGACATGCACCGTCAGAACCAAAGTCTCGAACCACCAAATGTTCGAGCCAATGACTCACCCCGCCCGGGGGTAACTGCTGTGCAACGCGCGTAGCGCCGCCATTCTCTTCGGATATATGTGGCGAAAAAGGAAGGACGCCGCGAAGCTCCCCGAAGCTTCCCGCGTACAGGTCCTTTGCAGATCCGCCGGGTAACGAGAGATGCGTGTCTTCAAGAGCCCAACCATCGTTCAAACGAGCGAGATACGCCGCGATCCGAGTACTAATGCAGTCGATGTTGACTGTACGTGCTGTGAGCTCGCGGGCGTCGAGCGGTGCATCGGTGCATAGATCCCATGAAAAATCACCGCTAACAGCACGGACGCCAGGGGGGGAAAACAACTTGCAGGGCTCGACTCGGAAGATCACTTGTTCGCGGCCATCGATCTCGAGGGCATACTCGCCTGCGTCGGCCCACAGCCCCTTTACCCGGACCCACTCATCCCCCAGTTCGTTGATGTCAATCGACACCGTACCGGTTGATGCTGTCGCTGAGGTCACTCCGCTTCCGCTTCTGCGAAGGAGTAGCGACTCAGGTGGTACTGAGTAAACGTATGCCCCGCAGACGTCGATGTGGTGCGGCAAGGGGTCAACCACAGAGAGCCGCGGTCGGGGACTGCGAATGCGATGCCGCAAAAATTCGGCAATCTCTTTGGGTAATTCTGGCTTCGATCCAATAAAGGCTGAGGGCAGCACAAGCGTGTAGCTATACCAGCCTCCAAATTTACCTTCCGGCTTCCAACTTAGAACCGAACTGAGGCCTAACGGCGGAGCGATCTCATGCAGAGCGAGCAGTCGATACTGTGCGCCCCACTCTAACTGTTCATCGCTGAAGATGAAGCGCCCACCCTTCTCATCTGCGTAAAAGAGATTCCGATCAGCGGCAAATGCGCCGACCTGTCCTGCCAACTCGGCAGCAAGCGGCAGAAGGTCTCCAAACCCGGTGATGACAGCCAATGGGACCTGTGGTGCCAGCGATACTGGGCGCGCAACGGAGAGTTCGGCAGGCCGATAGGTCCGGTGGCCGTTGCCAGACTGGACATCCAGTCGCCCGACGGCAGTTGCATCGAGCGCCATGGAGGGGATTCGCAGCCATAGCGTTAACGTTGTATGTCCCGCCTCGGCGGCCAAGAACAGTCCGCAGCTTAACGACTCCCTCTTCCACCGGCTCGGTGGCACGCGGATGCCGGTCCTCGGACCCGACATCACGGCGCTACCTTGGGAGGGAAAGTAGTTTTCGCAGTCGGGTTTGGCGCGATTACTGTAGTGCGCAAAATGCGGCCGCCGTTCTCCACCCGCGCGCCGACGCACGGGCTCACCACAGGATGGGCACGTTAAACCTAACCCCGACATGCCGCCCCGCCACGCCGGCACATCATTGCCCAGGTAATCGCGAGCCCAATCCACTATCCCACCTGCCGCTTACGTTTGATATGCACATCGGTGCCATCAAGCTCCTGGAGAAACTGCGCACTGCGCCAGGCTCGAAACTCAGGCATTCGCTCGGCTCGTGGAATGACCCAGCGCGCCTTAGCCATCTCCCCCAGTTGCGCCGCCGTTGGTAGTCGGTCGAACCTGGCGCGCTTGTGATCTCCGCGGAGAAACTGAAGAGCATTGCTTGCGAGCGAGCAGAAGAACACTTCTCGCGTGAGGCCATGCTTTGCCATGTCGGGATCAAGGCCCAACAGACCGAGCGCCTTGCGTATTAGCCGAAGCCGATAGTTTGGCCCCTGCCCGTAGCCATGCGAGTCAGCGTAGTGATGGCCGACCGACCGGAGGTAATCTCGCAAGTCATCGAACAATTCGTCTGAGATGTGGAAATGCCCCCAGCCCGAGGTTGAACCGATCGGGCTAAAGATAGGCTGGCCGTTGATCTTCAGGCGGTTGTACAAGGACGAGCGACCGAGTGCTGAAGTCGTCGTGACCGCAACGAGCTTGGCATGCTTGGATTGCCCCGAAATCACGCCAACGGAGTCGTAATACTTCGCTTGAAAGGCATCGACCACATCCTTGCTACGGATGAGCGACGCGACCAGCTTACCGCCGAGCAACATGTTGTACGGCGGTACAGCTCCGAGAGCGTAAGCGTCCATGAGGTTTACCATCGCGTCCGCTCGACGATGATGGTCCCAGCCAATGAACTCATCTCGGGCTCGTAGATTGAATACGGCATCCCCCAACGCGAACAGGCCCATGAGCTTCTGATGGTGATCATCCCACACCAGAAATCTCAAGCGACGACCGTAGCCTTCTGAGATCGGTATCCTCCAGTAGTAACTCGCGAACCGAAAGAGATCGCCCTGCCAGGTGCCCGAGCGAACGAGTTCAATGCGAGGGCGGATGCGATCAATTTCAAGCTCAGCCCCAGAAGCGAAATGCTGGACCAAACGCGTAGACCGCTCATTGATCCATGTGCGATTTTCATCAAGACGTGAGTCCCGCTGATGCGCATGCATGTCTCGGTAGCTCTGCTTGTCCAGGTTTGGCGGTATCAGCGTACCATCGGGCGCCTTTAAGAACCCAAGTTGCTTGAAATGGACACGGACCTTCCGTTTGAGCCGAGCTTCGTCACCCGGCAACGCTATGACTTGCCCCTTCTTCATGCGACCTCTCCATAGGCGCCAGGTAGATCGCGTGCAAGTTCAAAGGCCGAAAACGCGAACCGCCGGTCTCCCGATGTGAACCCGTAATGAGCCGGGTGGAATAGAGATGGAAAGGAGAAGAGCTGCGCGGCTTGCTCTTGATGGGAGAGCGCAAAGGGCGCGGCAGGTGAGGGCTCTTCAGACCACCCCGCGAGAAGCATCATGTCCTTCAGTGGTCGCAGTGTGGCTCTCTGCTCATCAGGAGATGGCATTGTTGGTACGAAGCCATCACGCGCGTAACGCAGAAGGTCAAGCGCCAGGCACCGATCGAGGATTGAGTGATGGAATCGATTCCCATAGTGGCGAAGGCACTTGTCGCAGGAAGCCGAGCACGTGCACCGGCTTAGCAGAGCCTCAGCTCTTGTCATTACCGACTCAAAGAGCTCCCCTGCCTGGGTTGCATAGCCCGCACCGCCGGATAGGGTGTCGTAGACGAAAATGTCGGCGAAATGATCTTCCCCTACGCGGACGAACCGAAAGCCTGCGTTGATTTCGCGGATGTCGATATCCAGTTGCTGACTTATCCCAAGAACGAAGGCCTCGGCGAGTGATTGCAGTGCGTTTGAAATGGGCTCTCGTTCGGTCGCTTGTACAGGATCGAAACGCAGCGGCCTGGACAAAGGAAGCCGCACGATGAGTACGTCAGATGCGAAGCCATAGCCGAGAAACACCTGTTCGAACTGTCCCGTGCAGCGCCCCGTCCCTCGAGTCGAAAGGTAGTAATCGCGATCATGCGGACCGACTCGCTGCGGATCGGATGCCGCTTTCCCACAACGATTACAGACCAGGAAACCGGGATATTGGCCGGCATCCTCTTCGCCTTTGTTGACCATCACAAGTTGCTGGTCACGTGCGAACCCTATTTCGAAATGAACGCCCAGTTTCTTCAGATCGAAAGCGGGGCTTCCAGCAGGTACGGATAACTGTGCGCTCGTCGCATTGGTGAAGGTCTGATCATCGTCGAACTCATCGACTTCCCCGCGCCCTTCAGGAAAAACGACCTGCGGTTCGATCACTGACGCAGTCTGTAACGCGGCGGTGCGGCAAAGTGGGCATTGCTCACTTGCTGGGGCCGACATGCTGAAGCCGGCGGTGTACTCGCATTCAGGGCAATGCACATAGTAGCGGCGCTCGGCGAACAGCCGCTCGGCTCTGTCGACGACAGCGCGCGAGCCGTTAGCGGCGACAGTTCCAACACGATAGGTCTTCTTATTGACCACTACAAGACGGCCCGGTGCGTACTCTGACAACGCCACATTCAGGCCCTGCTGAGGGCGCTCAAGGGTCTTCGGCTGCGTAAAGTTCCCGCTTCTCTCAAGCCCTTCGATTTGCAGCGCGCACAGGTCGCGTGGGAAGGCGTAAGACGGCAGGAACCCCTTGGCAAAGAGGAACTCAATGAGATTCTCGTCCGCCGGGTCCAACTCATGCACGTCCCTAGGCCGCACCTTCTCCAGTCCTGCAATGAACTCGGCTGCCACATCTGCAGGCGACTTGTTGAACGATTTCGGCAACCACCGGCCCATCGCGGAATAACAAGCCTCTGCTGCCTTAGAGCCGGACAGCCACTCTGCAAATGCGGGCAAGCTGAACGGACCGGTGCCGCCATAAAAATTCATCGTCTCACCCAGTACTGAAAACACGTCCCCGCTTGCCGAGTTCAACGGTTGCGAATGGAAGTACGCTTGAATGAGTTGAGCGCGGATGTGCCGCTCAACGATCTTTGGGTTGGCGGTATCGACCCCAGGCAAGGTCGGCTCACCTGAGATGATTGGCTCCGGATTCTCGAAATAGTGGTTGTCGTGAGGACTGTTCTGCGCATAGGTGACGACAGTCGATACCGCCGAACCCCTTCGCCCAGCGCGTCCAGCGCGCTGCTGGTAGTTCTGTCGTAACGGCGGCACGTTGCGCAGCCCTACTGCAACCAGAGAGCCGATGTCTATGCCGACCTCCATCGTTGTCGTGCTGCTGAGGACATCAATCGCCGTGTCATTGCGCTCGACCAGAATGTCCCTGAATCGGCGCTCGAACTCCTCGATCGTTGTCGTGGAATCGTCTACATCCCGGTAAGAGAGTTGCGCCGTATGTTCTTCCACCGATAGACTGAATGGATTCGCCTTCCCCTCCAGGATGTCGTTGACTGGATCCCGGAAGAACGCCTTCCGGGCGCGCAGATACTGCGTCGCCCCGGGGCGAACGGCGGTCACCCCTTCGGCTAGGCAGTTGGGACAGTGCCCCCACCACTCGACTGGCGCAACAGTCGCGCATCGTCCGCATTGGTGCCAATCGTGCTGTTCCGACGCGAGCTCCAGGGCGAGTCGCCCAGGGACGATGAAGTAGCCAGGACGCCCTGGATGAGCCTGGCAAAGGGCTGCAGTCAGCGTATCGAAGATACGGTCCAGTTCTGGCAAGCGGGCGCGCAAGAAGTCCTGCTGCCTAGCTGAGAATCCGCCGTTCCGGTCTAGGCCCCCGCCAATAGGATACCCTGCGGCCTGCGACCGAATTCCTTGGGGCAGATCCGCATCCACTGCGAAGTCGCTTGCAAAGCTTTGAATCCATGCCGTCCACACGGCACGCAAGCGCGCCTCGTCGATGCCTGGCAACTCCGCGAGAATTTGCCGACGCACTCGACTGATGGGAACGACATGCGCCAGTGTCAGCGCGCTTAGTGAGTAAAACGGCGACCCCAGATGCCGCAAAAGGAGCGAAGAAAATCGCGGAGGCTTGGCCGGGGGGGACTCTTCGAGTGCATCGCGTAGCTCGCCTAAATAGTGGCGACGATGATCAAGCACATCTCGCTGCAAACGTACTCGGTCGGCACCATCAAACAACAAGAGCGCGTTCTTGGCTAGCACATGCAGCAGGGCAACGTACATGTGATCGCCGAGCGTAGCTTCGCGCCCGATTCCTCGTAGTTCCTTTGATGCCAGTAGCAGTAGCTGCCGAAAGACATCGTTCTCAATCTCCCGCGGGATATCTCTCGCTAGCCGCGCGGCCTTCTGCCTGCCGTCGGAGAAGAGCAGCGACTTGCGACCGCCGTTTGGGGAACTGTCCGTTTTAGGCTGTGTCATTGGCTGTAGCTCGACCTGTGTACGGACCAACTGCGCGAACGGTGCCTCACCCTTCGTCGCCAAATCCATGATCTTGGTCGAGCCGGGCCGCCAACGGCGCGTGCACACGGGGCACTCGCGATTAAACGACAGCGCCTGGTGCCCTGAAATCGGTACAGGACCATCTGGCCGCACGAGAGCCAGATATTGGTCAATTTCATCTGAGGCAGGCGGCGCCTGAACGAATCGCCCTGTGGCCGTGTGAAGCCAAATCTGAGAGCCTTCCATTCGTCCCGTTGTGCCGGCCGCGCGCCGATCGACCTCGACCAAGAAATGCGCCTCCATCATCCCGCCCGCGCCCCACAGACCGCTAGAAGGCTGATGCCAAAGGAAGGTACCAAACTGGTCTTCAACGTATCCTCTGACAAATGCCGCACCACAGTCTCGGTGCGTCAAGATCTCGTAGACACGGCTGCCGCACTGGCATCGAAGCATCGGCTCGGAAAATAGCTTTCCAAGCCTTCCCAAAGGTACTGAAGAATCCCTTGCGCTGCAGCTTGCATTGGTGCATGCATAAATGCCAGAGATACCGCGAAAAAACAAATGCGAGCGCACGGGCGCGAACACTCGTCCGCTATCTCGCTCTTTGGCGAATGACATTAGCGCCAGCGTTGCCTCCATCGCCGCCTCGGCATCGAGCGCTCCTGGGAAGGCCAAGTTGGCGACGGCCCGCAGTTCCTGTGGATGTGCTGTCACCAAGTTCGCAACGAGTGCCGCCGGGCCAAACGACTGGAGCCATTGATAGACGGCCTGTCGAAGTGCGGCCTGATTTTTTCCGTCGGCCTGCCCTGCTTCTCGGCCAAGTGCGACTAGCAGCGCGTCAAACCCTTCTATCGCCTTGCCCGGGTTAAGCGCTGAATCGTGCAGTGCCGCGATGTCGAATCGTGCCAAGGCGGCGGCCTCTTCAATCGTGGCAGGTCTTTCGCCGGGCTTTGTCAACTGCTCGCCTCGAATGAGCACAAAATCGCGTTGGTCGGCGTTAAGACCGCTTAGGTCGGCGGCGAAGGACTTCATCCGTGTGACCGCCTCGGCCGACTTACCAAGGCTTGCGCTGGTCAGGATGTAACGTACTCGATCCCGATTGACGCCTAAACGTGCATGAAGCCTCCGAAGAAGATATGCAACTTCGGCGCCCCCCGAGCCGCGATACATGTGAGCCTCGTCGAGCACGACGGTGAAATAGTTCGATTCGTCTGCAGCCAACCAGGCCGCCGTTTGATCGAAGATGCTCCGCTCGATTGGCCGCAACAGCATGTACTCCAACATCGAATAGTTGGTGACGAGCAGGTCAGGGCAATGGGCTTGCATCTCGCCGCGTGAAAGCATCTCCGAGTCGTTGACCCCTGTGGCGAAGGATGAGGCCACAAAGGCATCGAGATCCTTGACCGGCCACTTGCCTTCCCGATCGAGCCGCTCCCTGGCCTCCTGGGGCAGGTCGAGATAAGCTTTCTGTACCAACGGCAGCAGTCGCGATTGATCCCTCGCCCTGCTCGTCACGCCGGGATATGGCGTGCGGCTCGTATACATCCCAAACGTTGCGCGGCCAGGCCGTCTCCCGCGAAGGTGTTCGGCAACGTCTTGCTGTCCCATCAGGCGCCTCAGCCGTGAAAGCTGATCATTGACCAGGGCATTCATCGGATAGAGCAGAAGTGCTCGGCAGCCGGGCTTTAGCCACGAATCTGGCCGCTCAGAAGACTCGATGGCGAGCGATCCAAGAATGGGCATGAGGAAACACTCAGTTTTGCCTGAGCCAGTGCCGGTCGCAACGATGATTTCTTCACCACGGCCAAGGAACGATTCAAGTGCGTCCGCCTGGTGCTTGTAGGGCCGTTCGGGAATACCTGTTCCGACCTGCCTCGCAGCAAGCTCCAGCACGGCCTTGGCTGCCACAGGGATCTGCATCTGGGTGTACATGCCCCCTGCAACGTAGAACGGCGTTGCCTCGATACGGGGCTCCTGAAACGTGACCCCCTCGGTTTCCAAGAGTCGTTTGCGCCCTTCGATCAAGCTTTCATTCCAGATGTGGTATTGAGCTTCCAGATACCGATGCAAGGTACCCTTCATCCCGTCGAAGACTGTGCGGGCTGAGTAAGTTTTGGGTTCACTCATGGTGTTTTGTCTCGCAACTAAGTTCTTGCAGTGCTTCTAGTAGTACCGACAGATAGGCGGGGGCAGAACATGTCCAGACGCGACCGAACGACCGTGGCTCTGTTTCGCAAAGCGCGACCAGTAGGCGTCTTATGGATCGAGGTGGCGTCACTGGCAGGTAAATCGAAGTCGTGCCGGAGATGGTGTTAATAGTGATCCTCAACGGCTGACTCTGCAGAGCCGCCAGTCCGCATTGAACGCGAGCAGCATCGAGAACTACTGGCCCCTCCAGGAATTCCTCGCCAGTGTCGTGTTTCCCCAAGAAATAGCGATAGCGCGCCGCGCCAGTTCGCGCTCGGAACAGCCCGACGCCACGCCATTCACACGGAGGACAACTCCCCGCAGAAACCCACACCGGGTCTCGGTACCTTCCGCCGGCCTGCCGGATAGCGAAGACCTGCAGGTTGTCAGCAACCACCGACGGCGCAAGTTGCTTTATTGCCGAATTGATGGTGGACTGCGTCCATGTTCGTGCGTCACTTCCGTCGCTCCCCCGCCAGGCCGCTAGCGATTGCCTGGGCAGCGCCGCTGTGTCTGCACGATTCATCACGCGTCCCGCCCCGGCTCGACGCAGGCCGATAAAGTGCCTCCGCAGTTCCGACGTGGGTTGCGGCCCGACCAATAGATGGCATTCAGGAACTAGCTCAACAACGCGCACCGGAGCAGTAATCCAATATCCCCCGCCAAGTGGCTCGGCCTCGCGTAAGAACTGCATAGTTCCGAGTGCACCTTCCATTGATGCCGCCAAGCCAGCCCTCTCAAACAGGGGGTAAAGCCGTGCAACGTGCGTTTCGCGCGCCGCGTCCATAGCCACGAACGTAGTCGCGCACAGCGCACTACGGGCAAACTCGAGACTGTCTAACGTCGGCGCCGCCACCGACTCGCTCGAAGCGAGAAACGTGGATGCCATACCAACTACAGACATCACCAGTGCTCCCTTAATCATTGAATATTTGCTCGACTATATCGCGGCGGCTCTTCTTCGCGATATGGGGAAGATTTAGAGGCGTGCACGGTGGTGGCCCGCAAATTGACCGGAAATGTCTACTGCTGCGAGTCGGGCCCCTAAAGCGGGGGTGAATCGACCCGGAATCTCTAGACGCTTGTGAGCCTCAAACTACTGGCCCAGAAGGAGCCATCATGAGCACCAAGCGTTATCCGGAAGAATTCAAGATCGAGGCGATCAAGCAAGTGACTGAACGAGGCCACACGGTGGCCGATGTGGCCAGCCGGTTGGGTGTCAGCACCCACAGCCTGTACAAGTGGATCAGAGAGGCAGAGCAGCCGACCGAGGTTCGCCACGGCCAGTTGTCCCAGGCCGAAGAGCTGCGCCGACTCAAGTCCGAACTCAAGCGCGTGACCGAGGAGCGCGACATCCTAAAAAAGGCCGCAGCGTACTTTGCCAAGCAGTCCGGGTGAGGTACGCGTTCATCGAGCAGGAACAGCCGCGTCACAGCGTTCGATTGCTCTGCCACGTCATGCGAGTCCATCCCAGCGGCTATTACGCCTGGAAGGCCAACCCGGTCAGCGCGCGCGAGCTCGACAATCAGCGCCTGCTGCCCAAGCTCAAGCAAGCCTGGCTGGAGAGTGGTGGCATCTACGGTTATCGCAAGATCACACTGGACATGCGGGAGCTGGGCGAAGGATGTGGCAAGCACCGTGTGTACGGTCTTCTCAAGCGAGAAGGCCTGCGTTCGCAGTCGGGCTACAAGCGCAGGCCAGGCGGCAAGTCAGGCCCGCCTGCTGTTGTAGCGCCCAACCATCTGCAGCAGGTGTTCACGGTCAGCCAGCCCAATCAGGCTTGGGTCACCGACATCACCTACATCCGCACGCACGAAGGCTGGCTGTACCTGGCCGTGGTGCTGGACCTGTACTCGCGCCAAGTGATCGGTTGGTCCATGGGCAGTCGCATCGATACCGACCTGGTGCTGGCGGCGCTGCTGATGGCCATCTGGCGGCGCAAGCCCAAAGCACCGGTCACGTTGCACTCCGATCAGGGCTGTCAATTCACCAGCCACGAGTGGCAGGACTTCCTCAAGAGCCACAACCTGGTGGCCAGCATGAGCCGCCGCGGCAACTGCCATGACAACGCTGTGGCCGAGAGCTTCTTTCAGTTGCTCAAGCGCGAGCGAATCCGGCGCCAGATCTATCCGACCAGGGATTTGGCTCGCAGCGATGTATTCCACTACATCGAAATGTTCTACAACCCGCGACGCCGCCATGGAACTGCCGGAGGCCTGTCTCCGGTAGAGTTCGAACGACGTCAAGCCCAACGGCTCAAGAGTGTCTAGGGAAACCGGGGCGATTCAAGCCTGAAGCGGTCCGTCACCTCCGCCTGATCGAAAACAGGACCGCAAATCCGGGCGTGGAGATACCAGCATCGAATCCCTCTGTGTTCACACCAGGGCGCAGTTGCAGCGAGTCAGAGCACTTTTGGTGGCCACATTTGGTCAATAAAAGCTCCTAGTTGGCCCCGATGAACGTATCGCGAAGCTCGGTAGATAATGTATCTCGAAGCTACAGAAAGGGAGATGATGGAAGAAGCTCGGATCGCGTTCTACGATTTAAAGGAATTCGGTTTCTACAAGTGGGGTGGGCATCGCCTTTTTGGTGACGTGCCGGGAGTTCTCAACGAGCTTCAGACCTGGTGTGATGGAAAGACCATCAGTGAGACGAAGACTTATGACCTAGGACGCGGCTCACAGGTATTGCCGGCTTATTTCCTGTCTTTGCGCGAATCGCGTGGCAACTTTCTGCTATCTCTTTGGAACGAGACACCGAGCACCGATGGAGCAGTTGCTTCCATCTCTGAGACGGCACCTGTCGGTACTACCCGTGTCACCATGAACGAGATTGAGGAGGGCTCCATTCCAGGTGTGGCCTCCTACTTCTGGTTCATCCCCGGCTCAAACGTCGTTGCTACGGTGCGTTTTCAGCATCCCGGGGCTGGAGTTTCGCAGATGCGGACCTACCTTCGGAGGTTCATGGAACAGTTCAGTTCGCACGCGGTCACGGAAGAGCAGGATGGCGAACTGGTCACGACGGGCTTTCGGGAGAACGCTCGCGCTGAAACGGTTGTCAAAGCACTGGCGAAGATCAATTTGGCTCCCCACCGCAAGGACGCAGAGCGGCAGTTCTTTCTTGATCGTGCGGCGCAAGTTAGAAGGATTGAAAAGAAGGGCATGCTGCAACTCACAACCCGAGATGACAGGGCCGTGTGGCAACGACTCCTCCATGCATTCCACCTTGATACGCCAGCAGCTCGCCCTCACGAAGTAAAGATGTCCTATGAGGTGGAGGTGAATGGACTCACTCGCGAGGAGGTTGAAGCCGTAATGCAAAGCTACGATGACGAAGACGGTCAGAATGACTATGGCTTCAAGTTTGCGGGCGAAGGGCAACAAATCCATTGGCTCGGAAAGGAGGTTGCGCGAGACGTCGTTGATGTAGATGTTCGACGCCTGAATCCCGAGATGGTCAACCCGGATGATCTAGTCAGGGAGTTAGACCGACATCGCCGAAACCTACTCAATCTGCTTTGATGCAAACCACAATTCGTGTCGTTGCTTGGCTAGTTGCAGTGGCCCTCGTCGGAGCCGGCGGCTGGTGGGGACGTGTTGTCCCTTTTCAGGAGCAATGGCCCATGTATGAGGCGCTGCGCACGACTGCGTCAATCATATTCGCGGTGATCGGTGCGTGGATGGCAATCATCTATCCTGAACGGTTAAAGCTGTCCTTGCGTAGCGGTGAGCCTGGCAAGGGCGACGCAACGGGGATGGGAAAGTTGTTCACCCCAGTTGTGAACTCGACCGCCATCCTGTGTGTAATTTTGATGATCGGCGCGGTGAGTCCGCTTTTAAAGCGCCTGCCACTTCCCTTTGACGTTTGGCACCTGCACTTAGATGTAAGGTTTTTTCGCGGCGTTTCTTACGCCGTACTCATTTCGCTCACGCTCTGGCAACTCTGGACAGTTGTACTGACCCTGGTTCCTGCAAGCAAGGTCAAATCGTCTGTGGATCACGAAGACGCTCGACGCCGAGTGTTAGATGGTATGACCAAGCTCAGTAAGCCGCGAAATGGGCCGCCGCCCAGCGTTTGATGCCATAGCGATTGCTTTTCGTGGCCGCTAAGGACTACCTTCAACATGTGCGGAAAGCAAAAGGATGCTGACAGTTGGCTAGCCTTCACTCGATCGCCACCAGTTGACGAGTGGCGGGTTCCGGAGGTGTTGCGGCCGTACGCGTAGCCGCCCGTCGATTGACCTGTGGTGATCGAAGCAGTCGCCCAGTCCACCAGCCACGAATGGCCCAGTCCAGCCTATTTCTCACATTGCCTGACACCAGGTGTGACCAGGTGTACAGGGGGTACCGCGCCGGACTAATGAGGAGGTTCACTTGCGCTTTGGCTGCGTTGCTGCGAGCTTCTGTCTCGTACGCTGAAGGGCCTCACTCTCTGGCAACTGCGTGGTGAGCCTTTCTTGAGCGTGGCGCCACTCAGGCAGGGCATTGGCCAGTTCGGCAGCTTTAGCCTGCGTCGCTTCTACCAATAGGGTGCCCATGCCTACCTTGATGACCGTAGCACCCAAGGCACTCGCAGTCATTTGTGCTGCGCGAACCGCAGCCCGGGTGCCTGCGCCCATCGCATAGTAGAAGACGTACCGTTGATGTGCCATGAACGCATTATGCAAGCGGCGTCACTCGGGACTTATACGCTAAGGGGTGCTTCCCCGTTCACTCCGCAATCAGCGTAGCAGACTAATTGCAGGAATCTAAGGCACAGCCGCCACCCGGCGGCTCGCGGGTGTTGAGCTGCACGGCCGGCTAGGCTGCCGCTCGCGAATGACTGTGACCCACCTTGCTCGGTCACAAGCACACAGCCGTGTACGCCTGCCTGATTGCAGCGCCCAAATTTTCAAGCCAATCATGCGAGTTCGAAACTCTGGTCAACTGGCTTTCGCCCTCGCCGGGCAGAAGTTCGATACATTGACACAAAGTTCGAAACTATGTTTTCAGATTCCTCCTCCCCACCCATGTTCCACCGCCTCACCCTCCCCGTCACCGCCTTCCAGCAAAACTGCTCCCTCGTCTGGTGCGATGAAACCCACGAGGCCGCGCTGATCGATCCGGGCGGCGACATCGACGAACTGCTGGGCGCCGTCAAATCCGCCGGCCTCACGCTCAAGGCCCTGTGGCTCACCCACGCCCACATCGACCACGCCGGCGGCACCGGCACGCTCGCGCGCACGCTGGATCTGCCCATCATCGGCCCGCACCCCGGTGACCAGTTCTGGATCGATGCCCTGCCGCAGCAAAGCCAGATGTTCGGCTTCCCGCAGGCCGAGGGCTTCACGCCCACGCGCTGGCTCAAGGATGGCGACACGGTGGAGATCGGCCGGCACACGCTGCAGGTGCTGCATTGCCCGGGCCACACGCCCGGTCACGTCGTGTTCTTTGAGCCAGAGACCCGTCACGCCTTCGTCGGCGACGTGCTGTTTGCCGGCAGCATCGGCCGCACCGATTTCCCCGGTGGCAACCATGCGGACCTCATCAACGCGATCAAGGGCAAGCTGCTGCCGCTGGGCGATGACATCACCTTCACGCCCGGCCACGGCCCCGAGAGCACCTTCGGCGAAGAGCGGATCGGCAATCCCTATCTCATCTGAGCGTGATCTGAACGCGATCTGAGTGATCTGCGCGAAGGTCGCGCAGGTCACGCAGTCAGCTCAGTCGCTGCCCTCAGCCGGCGCCTGCGCGGCCAGCAAGTCCGCCACCAGCGTGAACACCTGCTCGCGCGCCACGTCCTTGTCGAAGGCCACGCCCATGCGCAGCACCACCAGTTGGCGGCTGGGCACCACCACCATGATCTGGCCCATGTGGCCCGCAAACCAGACCAGGTCTTCGGGCAGGCGGGGCCGCAGCATCATGGGCACGTTCTTGGCGGGCAGGCGCCAGATGCTGCCGCCGTATTCGGGGCTGGCGGGTGAGGCGGCCACCATGAAGTCCATGTAGGCCGGCGCGATCAGGGTCTTGCCTTGCCACTGCCCATGGTTGGCCACCAGTTGCCCCAGGCGCAACCAGTCCACCGGGCGCAGCACGCCGCGCGCGCCGCCCACGGGTGTGCCGCTGGCGTCCGGCTCGATCACGCCGCCGCGGATGCCCAGCGGGGCGAACAGGCGTTGCTGGTAGTAGTCGTAGATGGCCTGGTGCGTGTCGCCCGTCAGGCGGCGCAGGCCCAGCATCGCGATGTTCGAGAAGCCTGTCGAGTAGATGAAGTGGCTGCCCGGCTCGCTCACCAGAGGGCGCGCCGCCGCCCAGCGGCCCTGGTCGCCATGGTTGTAGAGCATCACCGTGACGTCGCTGGCGCCGCCATAGCCTTCGTCCCAGGCCAGGCCCGGGGCGTGGTTCAGCACCTGGCGCCAGGTGATCTTGGCCTTGTCGCTGTCCTGCCATTCGCGCAGACCCACGGGCGCATCCAGCTTCAGGCGGCCGTCGTGGTGCATCAGGCCGGCGATCAGCGCCGTCGCCGTCTTGGTCATGGACCAGCCCAGTTGCGGCTGGCGGCGCTGGTAGCCGGCGCGGTAGGCCTCGTGCACGAGCTGGCCGTTCTGCGCCACCAGCAGCGCGATGGTGTTGCGCTTGCGATCGAGCTGATCGGAAGCTTCGCCAAAGATGAGCGCACCGTGGCGGGCGAGCACGCCGGCCTGCGCACCCGTCAGGCCCGAGGGGTCGGCTGCGGCCTCACCTTGCGGCCAGGGGGCCTGCGAAGGCGCGGGCGTGGCAACGGGCTTGAAGGGCTGCGCGGCCACCTCGGCCTCACGGGCATCGGGGGGCACCAAAGTGCAACCCAGCCCGGCCCGGTACAGGCCCACGCGGCGGTCTTCCACACCAGGCAACCAGGTCGAGACCTGGATGCGGCGCTGCGGGTCGCGGTCGATACGCCAGATCCAGGGCAGGGGCTGCACCTTGGGTGCGGTGTATTCGTTCAGGACCCGATCGTACACATCGCCGCTGACGAAGCTGCGCGTGCACAACTCCCAGGCCGCATAGCCCGCGCCCACTGGCAAGTCGGCCAGGCTCACGGCATTGGCGGGCAGCGCTGTCAGCCCCAAACCGAACGGCAGGCACAAGGACGTCAGCCAAGCGGCAGCCCGACGGCGCGCCCATGCCGGCAAGCGGCGTTCAGCCCGGCTCAATGCGCATCCCCATGGAACATGGCATCGACGCTGCCGGGACCTGCCGCCGTGCCCGCCACGCCCCAATAGGCCAGCGGCTCCATCGTCAGGTAAGCGGCACCCACCTTGCGGCCGGCATCGAAGCGCTGATCGGGCTTGGGCGCCCGCTCATAAAGGGGCATGACCTGCGGCAGGTTGGCCTGGATCTCTTTGATGCGCGCAGGGCCCGAGGGGTGGGTCGAGAGCCATTGCGGCGGCGCGCCCTTGGACGCGGCGGACATCTTGTTCCACAGGCTCACACCGGCACGCGGGTCATAGCCGGCGCGCGCGGCCAGCTCCATGCCCACCAGATCGGCCTCGGATTCGTCGCCGCGGCTGAACTTGAGCGTCAGCAACTGGCTGCCGTAGTTCAGCAGCGTGTCGCCCACATTGCCCAATCCCAGCATGCTGGAGAGCAGGCCCGCACCCAGGCGGGTGGCCGTGGTCTTGCCCATGCGCGAGCGCGCGTGTTCGCGCAGGGCGTGGGCGATCTCATGGCCCATCACCATCGCGACCTCGTCATCGGTCAGGTTCAGCTGCTCCAGGATGCCCGTGTAAAAGGCGATCTTGCCGCCGGGCATGCAAAAGGCGTTGAGTTCCTTGGAGTTGAGCACCATCACCTGCCACTGCCACTGGCTGGCGCGCTTGTTCCACTCCAGGCTGAAGGGGATGATGCGCCGGGCGATGGCCCGCAGACGGATCACCTGCGGGTGGTTGTCAGGCAGTAGCGCGTTCTGCTTCTTGGCCTCGGCGGCCATCTGCGAGAACTGCTGGGCGGCCGCGGCTTCGAGCTGCTCGGCCGGCACCAGGCGGGTCAGGAAAGAGGGCTCCTCGACCTTGACGCCTTCGCGCGCCAGCGCAGGCTGGGCCACGCTCGCCAGGGCCAGCATCAACGACAGCGCCAAGGTGCGCAGGCCGCCTTGCCGGCGCCGCCTCGGGGAATGCATGGTTTTCATCATGTGGATTCAAAGAGGCTGTTCGATCAGGTTCTGTCTTCAACGCGCCTCGTCGCGGTCCAGCATACGCCGGACCGCCGGCAGCAACAAATAAGCCGGGAATGACAGCAAAAAGGTCAGGAAGAAGAAGGCCGAGTAACCCATCTGCTCGACCCCCATGCCGCCCGCCCAGCCCGCCACCGAACGCGAGAAGGCGAAGATGGACGACAAGATCGCGTACTCCGTGGTGGCGCGCGCCTTGCTGGTGATGCCCATCAGGAAGGCCAGGAAGGCGCCGGAGCCCAGGCCGCCGGTGAAGCTCTCCAGCCCGCTGGCACAGTACACGGCGATCTGCTGCTGGAAGGACACGTCGCCATTGACCACGGCGCCGTGGGGGACGTACCAGGCCGCGGCCGCGTAGCCCAGATTGGACAAAGCCTGCGCAATGCCCAGCACCCACAGGCCTTTGAAGATGCCGGCCCGGTCGACATACCAGCCGCCCACCAGGCCGCCCGCGATGGACAGGCCCAGGCCGATGTTGACGCTGACCAGGCCGATTTGTTCAGGCTGGAAGCCGGCGTCCACCCAGAAGGGCTTGACCATGAAGCCCATGGAGGCGTCGCCCAGCTTGAACAGCAGGATGAACAGCAACACCGGCAGCATGCCTGGCCGGGCCAGCAGTTCGACCCAGGCGCCGAAGACGGGGCCCTCTGCCATCGCTTTGGCCTGAGGGCCATGCGCGGCCACCACCATCAGCCCCGCGCCCACGAACATCAGGCCCACCGGCACGGCGCCCTTGAACCACCAGGCCCCGCTCAGGGCCACGATGGCCTGCCAGTCAGCGGCCTTGGCCACCGGGCCCAGCACCGGCCACAGCAGCCCCAGCATCACCAGGCCCAGGGCCAGCAGCCAGATCGGTTGCTGGCGCCTCGGCGCGCGAATGGGCCGCGCTGCGCCAG